>JAENWH010000027.1 GCA_016650135.1 Peptostreptococcaceae bacterium | reverse complement strand
TTTACAAAGCCATTTTGTGTGTGCTAAACTATTTGCCTTTTGGGCCATAAAAATCACCTTCCTCTGCTTGATAGTGGCTTGAACATCACTATTATAGCACTAGGTGATTTTTTTGTGTAACAAACGACGCGTACCCGCATATCGGGTAGTTTATTGTTTCGTACGCCTTGCGTACTCAACGGGGCACATAACCCCATAATAAAACGAGCTGGGATGCTTTAATCAGCCCCCAGCTCGTTATCTTAAATTTCATTTAGAGCTGTTCTAGTAACTCATTATATAGAACCTTAATTATTCAACTAAGTCTTCTATTGAATCAATATCCATATATGCTGGAACAACTAAACCTATTTTCGCACCTTCAAGATTTGCTCCAAGGTCGTCAATTTCGGCTTTGTATTTTTCATATTGGTCTCCGTGAGTTGAAGGCAACCAAGCTGCAACGATTGCATCTGTTTGTCCAGAAGCTACTGCTTCCCACATAGGACCATTCTCTACCTGAGTAAGAGTTACATCATAACCCATATCTGAAAGAACTTTTCCTATTACATTAGTAGACGCAATTTCTGAATCCCATGCTACATAAGCAAGATTAATTTCAACGCCATCCACAGCTTCTACTCCATCAGTCCATTCTGTAACTTTATCCTGATTATTCTCAACCCATTCTATTGCTACATCTTCTGGTTGTTCGCCTTTATTAATTTTAACCATAACATCTTCCATGTCGGAACCTTCCCAATAGAAGTTGTCTAAAATCTGGTAAGCCTCTGGCATATCTTCGCTTAATCCAAGTCTTGCAATTGTATTGATATTTTCAGCTTCTCCAAATGATCCTTTTGGATCTTCTAGATATTTAAGGTCATATTCTGAAAACATCCAATGTGGATTCCATCCAGTTATAATAATTGGCTCTTCATTAGCTATTGCATCTCCAAGTGCCTGTGTCATTGCTGCACCAGAACTTGTTTGAACTGTATATTCAAGTCCATAATCTTCAACTGCCTTTTCTGATAAACGTACAACGCCTGAACCTGCATCGATACCTGTAATAGTGTAATCAAGCTGTTCACCTACTGAACCCGACGCTTCTTCTGCATCACTTTCGCTATCATTTCCACACCCTACTAAGGTTAATGCAAGAATCGCTATTACAATTACTGCGAACTTTTTTAAATTCTTGTTAAACATAAATTATTCTCCTTCTTTTATATAATCATTTATTCCCGTATCGAAATAATTAATCTGTAATTTTAGTATTTCTTTTTATTCGTTACTTGTATTAATCTATCAAGGATTATTGCAAGTATAACTATCGCAATACCTGAAGCAAATCCCTGACCTGCTTGGTTTCTTCCAATAGCTCTGTATACTTCTGTTCCAAGACCTTCTGCTCCAATCATTGATGCTATTACAACCATTGAAAGGGCAAGCATAATTGTCTGGTTTGTACCCTGCATAATTGTGTTTTTTGCAAGTGGCAGTTGGACCTTGATAAGTTTCTGCCAACCTGTTGCTCCAAAAGCGTCAGACGCTTCTATTAACTCAGGTGATACTTCTCGTATACCAAGATTAGTAAGCCTAACCACTGGAGGCATTGCAAATATTACTGATGCAATTATTCCTGGTACCATTCCGATACCAAAGAAGGAAACCGCAGGAATAAGATATACAAATGCTGGCATAGTCTGCATGAAATCCAGAATAGGTTTTACAATTTTTTCAACAGTTTCACTTTTAGCCATCCATATCCCAATAGGTATCCCTATAACAATGGCAACCGAACTTGCCGAAAGTATCAATGACAACGTAAGCATTGTTTCTTCCCAATAGCCTAAGTTCCAAATAAGCATCAAACCAAGTAAGACAAAGACAGGAAGTCCCCATATTCTCTTAGTTATATATATAGTTATTCCTACAATCAAAATAATAAAAACTAATGGTGATAAAAACATTAATCCATCGCTAATTCCATTAACAAAGGAATCCAAGAAGTCACTTATCGGATCAAATATCCATTTTGCATTACTTCTTAAGTAGCTAACGGCTGTATCAACCCAATTAGCCAATGGTAATTGTGGTATATTATTCATCTAAGTTTACCTCATTTCCTGCTAACGCAGCAAGTACAGCTCCGCGTACAATAATGCCCTTCAGCACTTTTCCATCTGTTACAGCTACAGGAACAGAAGTATCATAGATTACTTCAAATAAGTCTTTCAACGATATTTCTGGTGGAACTGTAGTAACATTTTTCTCAACAATTGCTTCTAAATCCGTCTGGCCATTTTTAATGGCTTGAGCTGCCGCTTCTGCAGTCACTACTCCATAGAGTTCATGATGGTTCTTAGTAACGTACACACACGAAAATTCAGCCTGCTTCATACGTTGAAGTGCTACCCTTGGTCCATCTTTTTCAATTCTAATAGTCTCAGGTTTAATCATTACATGGGCTGCAGTAAACACTTTGGATCTATCGACATCTTCAACAAATTTTTCAACATATTCATTAGATGGGTTAGTCATAATTTCCTCAGGGGTGCCAATTTGTACTATTACACCATCCTTCATGAGGGCAATCCTATCACCAATTTTAAGTGCTTCATCTAAATCATGTGTTATGAATAGTATTGTTTTTTTCATGGATTGTTGCAATTCCAATAGCTCATCTTGCATATCTTTTCTAATTAGCGGATCAAGTGCTGAAAAAGCTTCATCCATAAGAAGTATATCTGGATCATTTGCAAGTGCTCTTGCTAGACCAACTCTTTGTTTCATACCTCCTGAAAGCTGATTTGGATACTGTTCTTCATAGCCTTTAAGACCCACCATTTTCAATGCTCTTTTTGATTCTTCTATAATTTCCGATTTTGGGCCACCCTGTATTTCTAGTCCAAAACCCGTATTTTCAATTACCGTTCTGTGCGGAAACAAGCCGAAATTTTGAAATACCATGCTCATTTTTTTTCTTCTAGTTTCAATTAATTTTTTCATATCCATTTTTGACAAATCTTCACCGTCCACTAGGATACTTCCATTACTAGGTTCAATTAATCTGTTTATCAATCTAATCAATGTTGATTTACCACTTCCTGATAAACCCATGATTACAAAAACCTCTCCGTCTTCCACTTCAAACGACACCCTATTAACACCAACTGTCATTCCTGTTTTTTCCAAAATTTCATCCTTTGATTTACCCTCTTTCAAAAGTTTAATACCTCGTTTTGGGTTTTTACCAAAGATTTTTGTCAATTCTTTTACTTCTATTTTACTCATTTATTCCTTCCCTACTCAATTCACTTCTTAATTATTCTTATTCACTCATTTGATATTCCCGACTTTGTTTTATAAGCCAAATATTCATGCTCAAAGGTCATTTTATTCTATTAAGTTTCTAATTAAAACTTAATTTTATGGCCATTTTTTAAAATTTTAAGTGAGTCCGTTTTCAAAGGTTACCTACTAAGCATATAGGGATTTTCAACGCTTGTCAACTTTTGCAGGTGATTTTCCCCTATTATTCTTGTATAATTACATTATATTTTCAACACTTTTATCTCTCTTTTGATTACAAACTGCCCCTATTATACCTGTGTAAAATTACTCAATTTTGAGATTTTATATACATGTATACAAGCAGCAGCAGTGTGTCCGCACATAAAGCAAAATATGAGATTTGAAACTATCTGAAAAATAAGCTCATTTCAGAAATCACTTATTCTCCACACTTTTAAATATATTATTTTTTCTACCTTTTTAACCCATAAAAAAGTAGCCTCTGGCTACCCTATTGCACATTAACGTCTAAAGGTAAAACAATTTCACGGCTTAATATGTCACCGCTTAAAGCTGGAATTGTAATATAATATAGAACTTCTATATAATAAATCCAAATCAATTAATCCCACACAAAAAAGCTATAATTTCGCAACTATAGCTTTTTTGTTTTCTTATTTATAATATAAAGTACACTTTTTATTATGCTATATACATTTTATCAATTTGATTTTGAATCTCATCATTTTCAAGGAACTCATCAAAAGGTATTGATTTATCAAATAACCCTGTTGGTGTAATTTCAATAACTCTATTAGCGATTGTTTGAATAAATCTATGGTCATGTGATGTGAAGAACAGCGTACCACTAAATGTAGCTAAACCATCATTTACAGATTGAATTGATTCAAGATCCAAGTGGTTTGTTGGCTCATCTAATAGCAACACATTAGCCTGTGATAACATTAGTTTTGAGAACATACATCTCACTTTTTCACCACCTGATAATACCTTAGACTGCTTTAAAGGCTCTTGACCAGAAAACAGCATTTTACCAAGAAATCCTCTGATAAATGATTCATTCTTATCTTTAGAGTATACTCTTAACCAATCGATAAGACTATACTCATCATTTTTGAAGTATTCTGTGTTATCTTTTGGTAAATACGCTCTAGACGTTGTAACTCCCCATTTAAAGGTCCCTGAATCAGGCTCTACTTCTCCCATTAGAATTTGTAATAATGTTGTTTTTGATAATTCATTTTTACCTAGCAGAATGACCTTATCACCTTTATTAACTACAAAACTTACATCGTCCAATACTTTAATACCATCAATTGTTTTTGTTAAACCATCAACCATCAATATATCTTTTCCAGCTTCTCTTTCTGGTGTAAATCCAACAAATGGATATCTTCTTGATGATGGCTTAATATCTTCAATATTAATCTTATCCAACGTTTTCTTTCTTGAAGTTGCTTGTTTTGCTTTTGAAGCATTTGAACTAAATCTAGCGATGAAGTTTTCTAGCTCCTTAACTTTTTCTTCTTTTTTCTTGTTTTGATCGTTCATTAATCTTAATGCTAATTGACTTGATTCATACCAAAAATCATAGTTACCGACATATAGATTAGCTTTACCAAAATCAATATCTAACATATGTGTACATATTTTATTTAAAAAATGTCTATCATGGGATACAACAATTATAGTACTTGGATAATTAATCAAAAATTCTTCTAACCAAGTAATCGCTCTAAAGTCCAAGTGATTAGTAGGCTCATCCAATAATAAATTATCTGGGTTACCAAATAGTGCCTGTGCCAGTAATACCTTTACTTTTTCTCCACCTAATAGGTCCGCCATTTTTTTAGAATGTATATCTTTTGTTATACCTAATCCTGTTAATAATTTTTCGGCATCCGTTTCGGCATCCCATCCATTTAATTCCGCAAATTCACCCTCTAAACGTGATGCTTGCATTCCATCTTCTTCATTAAAATCTTCTTTTGCATATAACGCATCTTTTTCCATCATTATCTCATGGAGCCTTTTATGTCCCATAATTACTGTTTCTAATACTGTAAATTCATCAAATTCAAAATGATCTTGCTTTAATACCGCTAGTCTCTCACCAGGCGACATCGATACGTTACCTTCATTTGGTTCTAAATCACCAGACAATATTCTTAAAAATGTTGATTTACCAGCACCATTTGCACCAATTACACCATAACAATTTCCCGGCGTAAACTTTAAATTTACCTCCTCAAATAACTTTTGATCTCCAAATCTTAACCCTACATTTACTACATTAATCAATATATTTCTCCCTTTTTAACTCCTAAAATCAAATATTAATTTGATAAACTTCTTATATTAAAAAAATCTTTTCTTCAACTTACTACTCTTTTGATAAAAGATTAAACCACAAAATCAAAATTATACCTTTCAAAAACTAGCCCAAACCTTTATCAGTATTCTTATAATCAAAAAAATTAATAAGTCCCTGAAAAAGGTCAAACACACAATTTTCAGGGCTTATGCATTTATTTTTTTGACAGGAGAACAACTGTCTCCATGTATGTTTTAGTAGCAATAATGATGTCTTAAAGACCTGCTTGTTCCTTGCCACCAACAAAATTCTGTTAACATCTGATGTTAATTTTTGTCGGAATTTTTAATGGTTTCATCACCATTTTTCATATCTTACAATTTCTTCCATCAATTTTCTCGGACGCTGTTTTGTCGTTTCATCACCATATCCCAATGTGATGATTCCGCACACATATTTATCAGTCGGAATATTCAGGATAATCCTAACATCGTCTTGCTCATACCATCCCGTCCAACAGGTAGCCAGCCCCAGATGTTCTGCTTCAAGCAATATATGCTCTATTGCAATCGACGTGTCCCTAATGATTTTTTTAAGTTCCGGTTCAGAACTTTTATCATCCAGTCTGACTTTGATATCCATGGGAATTCGGCATCTACTATCTGCTACACATACAATAAATACGGGAGCTGTCATCATCCATTTTTGATTATGATCAGCGATTGATAGTTTTTCTTTCGTATCTTCTGATTCAACGATGATGAACGTCCACGGCTGCGTATTGCTCCCAGATGGAGCTAGTCTTGCACTTTCTAAGATTTGAAAGATTTTATCTTTTTCGACTTTTCTATTTTGATATTTACGGATACTTCTTCTATTTTCTATCTCCTTCAAAAAGCTCATCTCCTTTTTATCATTAATGAATCTATTAACATTTTAAAAAATCATTGCGTGTTGATTTACCCGCACCCATTACACCATTCAAAATCTAACACAATTCTCTATCAGTTTTCTTATTATCAAAAAATTTAAAAGTCCCTGAAAAAGGTTAAATACACAATTCTCAAAGACTAATGCATTTATTTTGCTATTTTTATTAGTAATACCACTGTTTATACATGGCTCAAGAGAATTTATATGCTTTCAACTCAACCCACTTCCATTGAGCTAACATTATACAATAACTTCGACCGCTTTTCAACCTTATTTATGCCATATTATGTGATTTTGGCTACATAAAGCATATCATTGATAGACAAATGGTTATTGGGATAGATAAAAGGTCAGTTATTTTCTACAAATTAGTGTTTCTTCCACATATGGTTTCTTAAGAATTTCTTTTTTTACTTTTTCGTATTCTAATGATTTTTCTAAATAGAATTCTACATCTGCAAATTAACGTTTGTCAAACCCTCTGTTATTTGTTTAATAAAATGTGAGCATCCTAGCAATAGCTTATGCAAATTATCAAAAGTTTATTTGAAATTATGTAACCATCTCATTTTTCAATCGTCTTTAGGGTGTATCAAGAAATAATATATTAAATTTTCGGATTGAAAGGAAAATAAAATGAAAATAACAATCGATGAAAAAGAAATTATTGTCAAAGACACAACTAAAAATATTGTTGAAATTGCAGAGGATAATGGCATTACTATTACAGCACCATGTTTTAGAAAAAAAATGAAAAACGTGTGTTGTAAAGCATGTGTTATTGAAGCTGATGGTGTTCAAACTTACGCATGTTGTACTAAACCTCAAGAGGGAATGAACATCGTCTATAACCGTGATGACTTGATGCTTCTGAGAAAAGAAAGATTAGAAAAATTTTCACAGGCAATCAAATCTGGCGATACTAGTAGTATTAAATGTGATTGTACTGATGCTAATAGCCTATTTAGTCAAAACTCCTCATGTAGCTGTTCATGTACCTCTTGTAGTGATTAAACAATATTATGTAAATTCTGCCATTAAAAAACCGGCCCAATTAAAATTCAGTTTTGTCTAACTTTTAAGGGTCGGTTCAAACATTTGTAGGTTCTTCTTAACACCTACCATCACAGTATTTACATTTTCCTTTTGAATGGTAGTCAATGATATTGCCATAATTGTCCACTTCAAAATCGCAGCATTTAATCAACTCGTCCTTAAACATATCTTTAGCACGTTTTAATCTTACTTTAGAAGAAGATACTGAAATATCTAATGCTTCTGCAATTTCTTTATGCTTCAGATTCTTATTCTCATACATATCATATACAGATTGATACTTATCAGGAAGTGCAAAAATCATAGCACCAATACATTTCGAAATATCATCATTCATATTGTCAACATCTTCTTTTTCATCTTCAATTTCATATAAGGTTTCTGGTGCAACTGAGATGCTCTTTTTCTTTTTACAGAAGTCTATAATAGTATTTTTTGTGATTTTATAAATCCATGGCTTTATTGCAGATTGACTCTCTAGCCTCTCAATACTACTAAATATCTTAATAAAGACATCTTGTAAAATATCCTCAGCATCTTGAGTATTGTTAACTTTAGCATTAAAATATTTCAGAAGTTTTTGATTGAACTCATTCCACAATTCATCGAAATCATACATCTATTACCACCATCTCTCGTTAATCACTTGTATAATTCAGACTATTTCCTAACCAGCTTCACAACCGCTTCCACGTGGCTTGAGTAGACAATAATGATGTCACTAGGACATAACAATCTCTTGGTAGGATGGTAATTGTTCGGAATTTATTCTGAATATTGGCAATTAAATTAATCTATAAGCCTACTTTTTATCTTTGATTTTTTCTTCAAGTGTCACAAATCTATCAAAGTCGCTTTCGTACAAGCGGTCTTGAATAATGCGATATTTTTCAAATTCATTTTCTGCATGTGTCTTCGCAAGTTCAGCAGATACTTTTCCAGCATCACTAAGTATTTCTCTATCCATCAGTTTCAAAAAGCCGTTTAAACGCACCTCCCAATCTTCCATTGTCATTGGAATTCGACGCATCGCCTGTAACTCAGCTAAATCAAGATATGCAGATACTATTCTTTGAAGCTGTGCTAGTTCAAACTCAGTAAGATAATTTTTTGCAATCACAACATCGTATTTATGAATTTTGCTATCAGGAGAACCATCCCAAGAAGTTAATCCCATATGATCGTTTTCGGAATTTGCTCGATTATAGATAACTTCCGCTGCAGTTTGGCCATGTACACTAAAATGCAGTTTGTTTTGAATTGCAGCAAAAAATCTTTTTGTGGGTGTTGCTACTGAATCATAGTCTAGTGAAGTCGCATATATATCCGTAATTTTTTGATAAAACTTCCTCTCCGACATGCGAATTTCACGAATTTTTTCTAGTTGCTTTTCAAAATACTCATCTGTAAGAATTGAACCCCCGTTTTTAAGACGCTCATCGTCCATTACCCAGCCTTGAATTGTATAATCCTTGATGATGAAATTTGCCCATTTACGAAATTGAACAGCTCGTTCGTTATTCACTTTAAAACCAACCGCAATAATCATTTGCAAACTATAATGCTTTACTTCTCGGCTTACGTTCCTTTCACCTTCATTCTGAACTATCCGGAAATTCCGGATAGTTGAATGTTCATCAAGTTCGTTATCCGAGTATACTTTTTTAATATGTTCACTGATTGTTCTTACATCAACACTATATAATTCTGACATCATCTTTTGAGTCAACCATATGTTCTCATCTTCATATCGCATTTCTATACTGTTTGTACTATCACCTGTAGACGCGATGTATGTTAAATACTCTGCAGTACTTGATCTAATAGTGATTTCATTTTTCTTCTTCATTTTATCACCCCTTTGCCAACGTTATCTTGACAACTATCTATACCAATATTAACACAGAAAAGAATGGCAAACAAGTGTTCCTTAACACAAAACCCTTGAGAAAATATTTTATCACTCAAAGGTTTTAATCATTACATATTATTTTCTAGTCATTGATTTTAGCTGCTTTTAAGATGCAACAGCACTATGGCTTCCACATACCTTGAATTGATAATAATGATGTGCGAAAACCTACTTATGCCTAGATGAAAGGTGCTTTCCGAAGACCAGTTGCTGTCATGGGTAATTGTTACATTTATATTCACCAATTTCTTCTTAGACATCAACGCAACTCATCGGACTTTTATCCCTCTGATCAAATTAATTATTATAGTATTTTGCGGTTTTTAGCTAAATTGTTAGGCCTTGTACCTGTCGCTCTCTGCCGTATATGCACCAAGACATATCTCCTTTGTCATTTTGTTATTTCACTCTGCAGAAACCAACCATTTCACTCCACAAAGTACAAATACAGGCCTGACACCCAGCATTTATTCCTAAGCTTTACTCAAAGAAGTGTTTCGGATACGACCATTGTGATAATGGAAATCTTATTATCAAAGAAGATGAAGCCGCCACCGTCCGACTTATCTATAAAAGCTATCTACAGGGGTACAGTCTCCGTGGTCTCCGCAAGCTTTTGGTTGAAAAACGGATACAATCTCCTACCTGCAAATATGTCTGGAGCTATCGCACCATTGAAAAGATTCTCGAAAATGAAAAGTATACCGGAGATTCCTTAATCCTTTCACCTCGTGATAAGAATGATACAAGGAACTCATATCTTTACTCAAATCATCACCCAGCTATAATCAGCAGGCAAATGTATGATGCCGTCCAACTGGAACGCTCTTACCGCAGCAATGTTATTGAAACAGAGGATGGCAAAAGAAGAAACTCCACTAAGTACAGATTCAAAAGAAAATACTAATCCGTCATTATTATCAATGTTTACTCGACAAACTGGGATTTATCTTCCTTCTTTTTTAAGTACATAGAACAGGAAATACCGAATAAAGACTACTCCTAATATAAATATGATTATTTCAAAGGCATAAAAAAGTCCCAATTCTGCCGTTCCATATGACGAAGTAACAGCCCCCTCATCAACCACCCTATTCATCTGGGCTTCAAGCTGATTCCATGAAACTTCAGTCTTACCTTTATAGAGTTTTGTACTTAATGGTGAAATTGCTATCTCTCGGCCTATCTCAGTGAATTCTAAAAATGGCGAACCTATATATTTTGCTGAATATATCAATCCACTTCCGTCTATAGCTAAATTTTGATTTTCATTTGCGTAATTTATGCCATATACTTCGTATGAATCTACTCCAGGCAATTCATTAGCGCAGAATGTTATGGCATAGGATTTTTTACCAATTGTTTCCTGTCGCACGCTAATTAAAAGATAATCTGTATTTTCACATCTAATGAAACGATAATTTCCCAATATACCTTTTTCAAGGCAAGCTAATCCACTTGCTCCAAGATGATTATTCTGTCCATATAATACGTATAACTTGTTTCCTATTGCTTTTCTTTCAAGAATATTAGCAGACATCTCATTGTTAAAATGATATTCGTTGATCGCTTGTTCCAGATCCGTCGTAGAATCAACAATAACATTGAACTCATAGTTATAAAGAGCTACCATGCAAACAACTGTCAAAATCAACGCTAAAACAGCTCCAATCAATTTGCGAATACTTTTTTTATTATTCATCAAAGAAATCATTGTATGTGCTGTGTTGGTAACATCATTTTTTGCAACACTTTCACCGTCAATACGTTTTGCATTTAATAGTTCTGCTACGTTTATCTCCACCACTTCACAAATTATCGGAAGCAATGAATAGTCTGGCATACTTTTCCCAGTTTCCCACCTCGATACAGAACGTTGACTGACACCAAGTTTCTCAGCAAGTTGTTCCTGGGTAAATCCTTTCTCTTTTCTTACCGTACTAAGAAAAAGACCAATCTTTTCCTGATCCATAAAACTACCTCCTCCTTTGTTTGTACTTGTATTATCAAACAAAAGACTGAAAAACTACAGGACACAAAGTGAGTATCACCCTTTTTAAGCATAAATTTAAGATTTGGTTATCTTATAAATCAAGTCTTTTACTGACAATAGTCTTGTAGGCTTAACAACGAAAAAGAGCCTTTGAAGGCATCGATGGGCGGCACCCTTATTTCTGCAATTGGCGAGACGATAGAACTATTGCCGGATGTAAAAAAGGCTCATTTTTCAAGGCTTTTTTCACCCACACCAACTTCAGTTTTTCACTGCCGAGGTTCGTGGGAACATATCTGCCCAAGCAGCAAAGCCTACATATTGTGGTACGTAAATTCCGAGTGGTATAGATATATGTTTTAAGCACTTGACATCAAGACGACTGTCTCCACGTGGCTCGAGTTGCCATTATTGATGTCTGCGTTCTCGGGAACAGGTCAACCGTTTTTTAGCGTTTCCGCGGTATGTGGAAACATATCAACGGTTTTGAGGTTCTCGGGAACATATCAACCCCATTTACTATTTTTTTGGTGGAAGCAACCCTTCCTCGTAGTGCGGTGAGATGACATAATTGATGTCGATTGAACTTTTCCATCAAGGGTGAGTTGATGAAATTGCTGTCAGTTGAAAAAATTAGGGGTGAGTTGACGGTAT
>JAENWH010000022.1 GCA_016650135.1 Peptostreptococcaceae bacterium | reverse complement strand
TTAGTTACTGACTTTTTTATGATTTTGTAATAATATATACAAGAGAAATTCAGGGTTTGAAGTTATTTTAGTTACCGACTTTTTTAGGATGGAACAATGGGACAAATTAATACATTTTTTACTGGTAAAGCTGTAGCAAACATGATGCTTCTTACAACTGCTTTGCTTTGGGGAAGTTCATATTCATATAGAAAGATGGGGCTTGAATTCATGACCCCTTTCTTTTTTAATTTCTTAAGGTTTTTTGTGGCATTTTTATTTCTTTTTGTATTACTGATTATTTCCCGCAATTTTACCAAAGAAGGCAAAAAACCCATCGATCTGAAAACACATATAAAAGGCGGATTTTATGCTGGAACAGCCATAGCATTTGGTGCGGCAATCCAGCAGTGGGCACTGCTTTCTACAACTGCCGGAAAAGTTGGATTTATTACTTCATTGTACACAGTTTTTGTCCCCGTTTTAGGATTAATGATTTTCAGAACAAAGGTGAAACCCCAGGTGTGGGTTGCTGTCGGAGCTGCTTTTGTCGGGCTTTTTTTGACTAGTGTAAATAAAGACTTCACCATTATACCTGGAGATCTGGCTGCTTTTGTCAGTGCAATTGCCTTTGGATTTCAAATTATCATAATAGGGCATTATACACCAAAAACGGATGGTATTGTTTTAAATACAATCCAGATGTTTTTTGGGTGTCTCTGGAATCTGCTTTTTACAATAACTATGGAAAGTGGAAATACGATGGCAGGAGTCATGCTTGGAGCTTTTCCAATTATCTATACAGGTGTTTTTTCTATTGGAATTGCATTTACCCTGCAAATATTCGCACAAAAAAGAACTACACCTTCGATTGCTGCAATCATTATGAGCCTGGAGTCCGTTTTTGCCGTGTTGTTTGCCGCTGTACTTTTACATGAAACAATGAGTATAATTCAAATGGCGGGATGCATGTTCATATTTGCAGCGGTTATTATTGCACAAGTGGAAAGGAAAAAGTAGAGAATATTTGTATTTCCATCCATGTATGATATAATAATTGTTCAAAGGATATTTGTCGAATGATTATATAAAATGACAGGATATATTGAAGAGGAGAGACGATATGAGTAAGAAATTTATTGGATTGATGATATTCGTTTTGCTGCTGACAGGAATGATGAGTTTTACCGGCTGCTCTAACACGGTGGAGAAAGCGACAAAGGAGTACAATGTAACTCTTAATTTCGCGAATGCCGAATATGTTCAAACCGGTGATGAAAATTTTGAGCATATGGTTGTTGTAAAAGATTATAAACTGGAAAGCGAAGAAGGAAAACAGTATATGGATCTGGTCAATATTGCATTGCGAACTGTCCCTGAAGGGTTAGCAGGTGCGGATACATTAATTAATGATAAAATTGCTTTTAATAAGGTAAGTGTTGATGGAGGTGTTGCTACTGTTGACTTGGCAGGCGCAACATTGAACGGCGGGTCACTGGAGGAATCCTATGTGATCAGCCAGATTGTGGAATCCTTGATAGCCAGTTTTGAAGAAATCGACAGCGTGCAATTCCTGGTCGACGGTGAAAAGGCTGAAAGTCTGATGGGACACTTTGATGCTAGTGCTCCTTTTACAGAAGGGGTTACCGAATAAAAACTAAAGTTAGTTACTGTTAGCATATGCTGGAGGGAAAATGAAAAACTACGAAATCAGAGATATTGGTTTGGCACCTTTAGGAAGACAAAAAATTGACTGGGTAAAAAATAACATGCCGCTTCTGTCTGGAATGGAAGACGAGTTTAAAAAAACCAAACCGTTTCAGGGGATTAAAGTCTCATTATCGGTACATATGGAGGCTAAAACAGCGTATCTGTGTGAAGTGCTGGCAGCCGGCGGAGCAGAGATGTCTGTTACCGGCAGTAATGTCCTGTCAACACAGGATGATGTAGCGGCAGCATTGGCGGCGGCAGGGATGAAAATTTTTGCTTATCATGGAGCAACGGAAGAGGAATACAACCGACATATCGAAATGGCTCTTGAGCACAAGGCGAACATCATTATTGATGATGGTGGAGATCTTGTAGGAATGATTCATCATAAAAGACCGGATCTTGGCGAAGAGGTCTGGGGCGGGTGCGAAGAAACCACAACCGGTGTCATCCGACTAAAGGCAATGGAACGTGAAGGGGTATTAAAATTTCCAATGGTTGCCGTGAATGATGCACAGTGTAAACATTTATTTGATAACAGATACGGGACTGGACAATCAGTCTGGGACAGTATTATGAGAAATACGAACCTTATTATTGCAGGTAAAACTGTTGTGGTATGTGGCTACGGCTGGTGCAGCAGGGGAATAGCCATGAGAGCATCCGCATTAGGTGCAAACGTCATTGTTACAGAAATCAATCCGGTAAAGGCTATCGAGGCAAAAATGGACAGTTACGGAGTTATGACGATGGATAAGGCAGCTAAGTTGGGGGATATATTTGTGACAGCGACCGGGTGCAATCATACGATAACAGTTAAACATATGCTGGAAATGAAAGACCGAGCGATCCTTTGCAATGCAGGACATTTTAATGTTGAAATCGATATGGCCGGGATTGAAAAAGCTGCCTTGGAAAAAAAAGAAACCAGAAAAAATATAATGGGCTATAAACTGGCAAGTGGCAAATGGGTTAATATTATTGCTGAAGGAAGACTGGTGAATATTGCTGCGGCAGATGGACATCCGGCTGAAATTATGGACATGAGCTTTGCGGTTCAGTGCCTGTCTGCATTATTTATAAAGGAAAATTATAAAAATCTTGGAAACAAGGTTATTGATGTTTCTGGAGAGATTGATGAGATTGTTTCCAGAAGAAAGCTGGACAGCTGGGATATTGAAATTGACCGGCTTACGGAAGAACAGGTAAAATATTTGAACAGCTGGGAGGTATAACATGAAATATGCGTCGAGAATTGAGTGTTTGGCAGATAAATCTCTGCTCAACGCTTTTGAAATACCGGAAACTGAAGATATGATTTCATTTTCGGCAGGGTTTCCATCCTCGGAAACCTATCCCCTGGATGCAATCAAGGATTCTTTTATAAAGGTAATTGAAGAGTCAGGAAAAGAAGCCTTAAGTTATGGATCTACCAGCGGATATATCAGGCTAAGAGAGCTCATTGGCAGCAGACTGAATAAAAAGTTTGGGCTTCAATATAGTCTCGATGAAATAATTATTACCAGCGGTTCGCAGCAAGGCTTGGACATGAGTGGGATGCTTTTTGTCAATAAGGGGGATGTTGTTTTATTTGAAAACCCATCCTACTTAGGAGCGGTTAATTCATTGAGAGCCCATGAAGCGAAACTCATTGCAATTGACATAGACGACGAGGGTATCTGTATTGACAGCCTTAAAAACGCATTGAAAATGTATGGGGAAAAAGTGAAAATGATTTACGTGAATCCGGACTTTCAAAACCCGACAGGGCGAAGCTGGAGTCATGACAGAAGGCTGGAATTTATGGAAACCATGAGCCGCCATGATATCCCTGTGTTAGAGGATGCAGCTTATGCAGAATTGTCTTTCGAAAAAAAGGTTGAAAAACCATTGGCTTTTTATGATAAACACGACCAGGTAATATACCTGGGAACTTTTTCAAAAACCTTTTGCCCAGGGTTAAGGGTTGCCTGGTTATGCGCGCCAAAGCATATTATGGAAAAATATCTTTTGCTGAAAAACGCAGCAGATTTATCCTCTTCTGCGATAGCACAGAGACAAATGGCTTACTATTTGGATCATTACAGCCTTGACAGTCATATTGAATGGATTACAAGCATTTACAAGAAGAGAAAAGATTTAATGGCAAAAGTAATAGATGAGAAATTCCCAAAGACAGTTCACTATAAAAATCCAGGAGGGGGCCTTTTCATCTGGCTGGAACTTCCAGCGGGAAAAGATGGGAGAGAACTCCTTAAGCGGGCATTGAAAGAGAAAGTATCGTTTATTCCCGGCACCTCTTTTTATCCTGCAGGAGACAGGCATAATGAAATCAGACTTAATTTTTCCAATATGAACCCAGAGAAAATTATTGAAGGGATGAGCAAATTGGCTGAAATTACAACTGAATATTTAAAGGAGGAAAATTGATATGGAAAAACTAAGAGGAGCTTGTTTGATTGGTCAATCAGGCGGACCGACATCGGTAATTAATGCAAGTGCGTTAGGATGTATTGAAACTGCACTGGAAGAAGAATGCATTACAAAAGTTTACGGGGCGGCAAACGGAATAAAAGGCCTTTTAGAAGGCAGAATCTATGATTTAGATATGGAAGATCCGGCAGAACTGAATCTTTTAAAGCATACGCCGTCATCAGCGCTTGGGTCATGCAGATATAAACTGGCAAAAGCTGAAGACAATGATAAGGACTACAAAAAAATTCTGGAAATTTTCAGAAGGCATGATATCAGATATTTCTTCTATAACGGTGGAAATGATTCGATGGATACCTGCAATAAAATCAGCAAGTTTCTGTTAAAAAATAATTATGAATGCAGAGTAATGGGAATTCCAAAAACGATTGACAACGACCTTGACTTAACAGATCACTGCCCAGGGTATGGAAGCGCGGCAAAATATATTGCTACTGCTTGCATGGAAGTTTATAGAGATGCTACAGTATATGGAGAAGGATCTGTTACTGTTATGGAAATAATGGGTAGAAACGCTGGGTGGCTGACTGCTGCATCGGCCCTGGCAACTGAAAATGGAGAGGGACCGGAATTGATTTATTTGCCTGAAATTGCGTTTGACATGGAAAAATTTATTACAGATATAAAGGGCGTGCTTTCAAATAAAAAGGACGTAATGATAGCTGTCTCAGAAGGTATTAAAGATAAAGACGGCGTTTATATCTCTTCATACTTTGAGGATAAGGAAAAAAACAAGGATGCTTTTGGGCATATCAGAATGGGTGGATTGGCTTCTAATCTGGCAGGATATGTGGGGGATAGAGTTGATGCAAGAGTAAGGGGGATCGAACTTAGCCTTCTTCAAAGATGCGCAGCTCATATAGCGTCAGAAAATGATCTGGAAGAATCTTATATGGCAGGAAAAGAAGCTGTAGACGCAGCAGTATCCGGCGTGACAGACAAGATGGTAGGATTTGAAAGAGTAACTGGTAAAAAGTATGAATGCAAAACCATTCTGGTGGATCTGGAAAAAGTTGCAAATATGGAAAAGAAAATACCTATGGAATGGATTAATGAAACAGGAAATGGATTATTAAAGCCGTTTATTGATTATGCATCCCCGCTTATAGAAGGGCATATGGAGTATCCAAGTAAAAACGGCCTGCCAAAACATGCAAAATTAAAATATGTGCTGGTAAAATAAAGGTTCGAATCAGATGGGTTGGGAAGTGAAAAAATGGAAAGATTTACTTTTGAAATTCACAAGGAGCAGCTAAATGCTGAAGCACAGGAATATTTTGTAAAAAGTGCAGGTCTTGCAGACGAAAGTGATAAGTCGAAAAGGATGCTGAAGGACGCAAATGAAATTAGAAATGAAATAGAGGAAAGCTTGAGAATTAAAGTTGCAGTATCTTTTTTCAGCAACTTTGAGGTTCATGAAGATACATTAACAATTGAAAGGGTTTCATTTAAATGTAACCCTTTTTCATTATTATGCCAAAAGGATGTAAAAGGCGTTTACCTTTATGTAATCATAGCTGGAGATTATAACATTGAAAACCGGGGAATATTAGATCAGCTTTATGCAGATATATGGAAAACAGCTTATTTAGATGCTGGAAGAAATGCTTTGAAGAAGCTGCTTTTGGAGCAGTATTACAGTAAAAACCGTAACACTGAATCGTTAAAAGAAATAATTATTACAGGTTCATTTGGCCCTGGATTTTACGGTATGAATCCAATGGATATCATGAAAATATTCCAGCTTGTCGACCCGTCGGGAATTGGTGTGGAATGTAATGAAAGTGGAATAATGTCTCCAATACAGACTTGCGCCGGTATATATTTGTTGATTGAATCTGGGACTTTGTTTCAGGGAGAAGAATGTGATACATGTCTGGGGAGCAGGATTAATTGTAATATGTGCAATGTGAGAGGGAAATAAATGGGAATTGAAAACAACAGATGCACAGGTATTTGTGAAAACTGCGGGAAATGCATAGGTGCTAATATATTGAGTGAGAAGCAGGGCATAAAAGAAAAACTTTCTTTTATGCCGGAAGATTTTGTTGCAGATAAAATGTGGAAATATGGCATTTCTTTTGACATTGGAACGACTACAGTTGTCGGTAATTTATGGGATTTAGAGAAGGGGAGGAGTCTTCAAATTATCGGTAAAACCAATCCACAAATTATATTTGGTGCTGATGTTATTTCCAGAATAAATTATTGCGAGGATGATTCTGTAAAATTTAAAATAATAAGGGATAAAATAACAGGCTGCTTAAACGATATAATAAAGGAACTTTTAACGAACAATAAAATTGAAAAACAGGATATTATAAAGTTAACCGTAGCAGGTAATACGACAATGTCTCACATATTTGCCGGCTTTAATCCGAAAACCCTTGCAAGAGCGCCTTTTGCGCCTGCATATTCAGGTGAGAAGGTGTTCAAGGCAAGAGAAGTATTATTAAACTTAGATCCCGAGACAGAAGTAATACTGTTGTCTAATATTGCCGGCCACATTGGTGGGGATATTACTGCCGGTATTCTGGCAACTAGAATGGAAGACCTTAAAGGAATGACCATTTTCATTGATATAGGTACAAATGGGGAAATTGTTTTATCAAAAAATGATAAAATCTATGCATGCTCCACCGCAGCAGGTCCAGCCTTTGAAGGAGCATTCATCCATCAGGGAATGCGAGCAGAAGCCGGCGCCATTGAAAAAATGGAAATAAAAAATGGAATTGTTTCTTTTAAGACGGTAGAGAACAAAGAACCTGCAGGCATTTGTGGTTCGGGGATAATACAGGTAATTGGCGAGCTCTTAAAAACAGGAATCATAAATAAGTCTGGAAGGCTTTTGATGCCTGTAGAATTGGAGGGAGTTAAACTTTCAGATGATTTGAAATCAAGGCTTCGAGAAAACACTGATGGAAGAGAATTTGTAATTGTTTTTAAACAGGAAAAGGCGGACATTGTCATAACCCAGAAAGACATCAGAGAAGTGCAATTGGCAAAAGGCGCTATATATTCAGGTATAATGCTATTATTGGGTTTGCTGAATGAAGAAATCAAGAATGTCGACAGGGTGATTTTAGGAGGAGCTTTTGGCAGTTATTTAAATAAAGAGAGTGCTGTGGAAATAGGGATATTGCCTGATATAGATTTGAATAAAATAATATCTGCCGGAAACACTGCCGGTACTGGAGCAAGCCTTGTTCTTCTGTCTGAAGCGGAAAGAAAAAAAGCCACCCATATTGCTGAAAAAACAGAGCATTTAGAGTTGGCCAACTGCAGCAATTTTCAGGAAGAATTTTTAAAGGCAATGTCGTTCTAGATTTAAAATGAAAAAATATAAAAACCTCCCGTCAATCTGTTGGTGGGAGGTTATCTTTATTTAAAAAATTTCTTATATCTCGATTATTTCCTGACATCCATCGGTACATATTCAAGATGAGGCTGAACACAATTGTAAGCAGGTCTCATCAATTTCTTCCCGGAAACTATCTCCTCAAGTCTGTGAGCACACCAGCCTGATAGCCTTGCTGTTGCAAATAATGGCGTGGCAATGTCTACGGGTATGTTCAAGGCGTTATACACGAAGCCGGAATAAAGATCTACATTTGCCGGCATTGGTTTTTTGATTCCGGTAACTTCTTCGTAAAGTTCGGATCCACTTCTTTCAATGAAATCACACAGCATGAATTCATCAACAAGATTCTTGTCAGCAGCAAGTTTTTTAGCCATATCCTTCAAAACCACAGTTCGTGGATCTGATAAAGTGTAAATAGCATGTCCGAGTCCATAAATAAGGCCGGAACCATCGTTTGCTTTTCCCTTCAGGACGCTGATCAAGTACTTTTTGACTTCCTTATAATCCGTAATATCCTTCACATTTCGCTTTAAATCAGCCATCATTTCAACAACAGCGATGTTTGCTCCCCCGTGTTTTGGACCTTTCAAAGAACCTACGGCAGCAGAAATCGCAGAATAAGTATCTGTTCCAGACGATGAAATAAGGTGAGTTGTAAAGGTGGAATTGTTGCCGCCACCATGCTCCGCCTGGATAGTAAGACAAATATCCAGCAACTTGGCTTCTAAATCGGAATATTCTCCATTTGCCCTGATCATTCTTAAAATGTTTTCGGCAGTGTTGAGTTCTGCTATCGGATAATGAAGGTACAAACTCTGATTGTCAAAATATGCCCGCTTTGCCTGATATCCATAAGCAATTAAACTTGGAAAATATCCAATTAACGCAATGGATTGTCTTAAAACGTTTTGAACTGAAGTATCTTCAGGAGAATTATCATACGAATACAAGGCAAGGACACTTCGTGCAAGTTTATTCATAATACTTGCAGAAGGTGCGGTTAGTATCATATCTCTCGCAAAACCTAAAGGCAATTCCCTTTTTGATCCCAGCAGGGTTTGGAAATCCTTTAGCTGTGTTTGTGTTGGCAACTCTCCAAAAAGCAAAAGATAAGTAGTTTCCTCAAATCCGAAACGATTCTCTTTGATGCAGCTTGTTACGATATCGTCTATACCGTAGCCTCTATAGTAAAGTTTACCCTCAACAGGAAGCTTTTCCTTTTTTTCGCTGATTTCGTATCCAACGACCTCACCTATTCGGGTGAGACCCACAACGACACCTGTGCCGTTTGCATTCCTAAGGCCTCTCTTGACATCATATTTAATATATAAGTTGTTATCAATATTGTCGGTAGCGGAAATTTTATCCGCCATCTGAGTAATAAAAGCATCTTCATTTAAAGGCAAAGAAGAAGCCTGAATTTTATTAGTCCCCACTTGTTTCCTTTTTAAATTTAGTATTTTATCTAACATAATATCCCCTCAAATCTTAAATTGTTAATTTTAATAGTATATCACACTAAAGCGTTGCTATCAAGAAAAAGGTTCGCGCATTTGTCTAATTTGGTTTTGTATATTTGTTTGATTTAGAGAGTAAAAACGGGTATAATATCAATGTTATGACAAATTTTAAAATCGTATCAAATTATAAACCGACAGGGGATCAGCCTGAGGCAGTTTTAAAATTGACTCAGGGTATTTTGGATGGAAAAAAATATCAGACACTGTTGGGGGTAACGGGCTCCGGCAAGACTTTTACAATGGCAAATGTCATTGAGAAGGTACAGCGGCCTACGCTTGTAATTTCTCATAATAAGACGCTTGCAGCCCAACTTTGCGGAGAATTTAAAGAATTTTTTCCAAAGAATGCAGTTGAATATTTTGTCAGTTATTATGATTACTATCAACCTGAAGCGTATGTGGCTTCAACAGACACTTACATAGAAAAAGATTCGGATATCAATGAGGAAATAGAAAAACTCCGCCATTCAGCGACCGCTGCATTGGCGGAACGCCGTGACGTAATTATTGTTGCGAGTGTTTCCTGTATTTACGGGCTTGGAAGCCCTTTCGATTACGAAAACCAAATGCTGTCACTAAGATCCGGAACTGAAAAAAACAGACAGGAAATGTTAAGAAAATTAGTTGATATTCAATATAATAGGAATGACATGGCTTTTGAAAGAGGTTCTTTCAGAGTTCGAGGAGATATTGTGGACATTTTCCCGGCCGGTTCGGAAAGTGCAATAAGAGTTGAATTCTTTGGGGACGAGATAGAAACAATAAAAGAAATTAATCCATTAACCGGAGAAATACTTGGGATAAGAAGCCATGTATCCATATACCCCGCATCTCATTACGTGACATCAAAAGAAAATGTGGAACGGGCAATTCATACGATAGAGGATGAGTTGGAAGAGAGAATCACCTGGTTTAAGGATAGAGGAAAACTAATAGAAGCGCAAAGAATAGAACAGAGAACCAGATATGACATGGAAATGCTCAGAGAGGTAGGCACGTGCAAAGGAATTGAAAATTACTCGAGACATATCAATGGATTACCCCCTGGAAACAGGCCTTATACATTAATTGACTACTTCCCGAAAGATTTCCTGATCATTATGGATGAATCTCATGTAATGCTGCCTCAGTTAAGGGCTATGTACGCGGGGGATAAATCCAGAAAATCAGCTTTAGTAGATTACGGATTCAGACTTCCTTCAGCGCTGGACAACAGGCCGCTTCAATTTGATGAATTCAATGGGATGGTAAACCAACTTGTCTATGTCAGCGCAACGCCAACTAAATATGAGTTGGAACAAAGCGGGGGAATCTCAGCAGAGCAGGTAATCAGACCGACTGGTTTAGTTGATCCTGAAATATTTGTGAGGCCTTCCAAAGGGCAGATTGATGATTTGATTGGAGAAATCAATAAGCTTACAGCAAGGGGAGAAAAAGTGCTCATTACGACGTTGACTAAAAAAATGTCAGAGAGCCTGACGGATTACTTGAAAAACGTAGGCATAAAAGTTAATTATCTTCATTCTGAGATAGAAACGCTTGAAAGAGTAAAAATACTAAGGGACTTAAGGCTTGGGGTATTTGATGTTTTGGTTGGAATAAATCTTTTGCGCGAGGGACTGGATCTGCCAGAGGTTTCTTTGGTCGTCATTCTGGATGCAGATAAGCAAGGATTTTTGAGAACAGAAACGTCATTGATTCAGACCATAGGGAGAGCGGCAAGAAATGTGAACGGAAGAGTTATCATGTATGCCGACGGCATCAGCGAAGCCATGGCGAAGGCAATAGATGAAACAGGCAGAAGAAGAAAAATACAGCAGCAGTACAACGAAGATCATGGTATAACACCGACAACTATAAAAAAGGCTGTAAGGGACATTATAGAGGCAACCAGAGTCGAAGAGACAACGATGGACTACTATCATGGGCGAACTGCCTTAGAGCTGACGAAGAGCGAAAAAACGGACTATGTAAAGAGACTGGAAAAAGAAATGAAACAGGCCGCTCAGGATTTGCATTTTGAGAGGGCAGCGCAACTAAGAGATTTAATATTTGAGATAAAAGCAAATCTGTAATAAGGAGAAAAAATGGCAAGGGACATATTTATAAAAGGTGCCAATGAACATAATTTAAAGAACATAGATGTTACAATACCAAGGGATAAGATGGTCGTTCTGACGGGTCTTTCGGGCTCCGGGAAATCATCCCTTGCTTTTGACACCATATACGCAGAGGGACAAAGACGTTACGTGGAAAGCCTTTCATCGTACGCACGTCAATTTTTAGGGCAGATGGAAAAACCCGATGTCGAATACATTGAAGGCCTTTCACCTGCAATTTCTATCGACCAGAAGACGACAAGCAAGAATCCAAGATCCACTGTAGGAACAGTTACTGAGATACACGATTATTTGAGGCTCATGTATGCGAGAATCGGGATTCCTCATTGCTATATATGTGGGAAAGAAATAAGCAGCCAGTCTATCGATCAAATTGTCGATTCCATTATGGAGTTTGAAGAGGGCTCTCGAGTGATTATACTAGCCCCTGTTATCAGAGATCGTAAGGGAGAACATGAAAAAATACTGGAGAGAATCAGAAAAGAAGGGTTTACCAGAGCGCGAATAGATGGAGAAATGTTTGAGTTGAATGATGATGATATTTCACTTGAAAAAACCTTTAAGCACACTATCGAAATCGTTGTCGACAGAGTTGTTATTAAGCCGGGAGTGGAAAGCAGATTGACAGAAGCAGTTGAACTTGCAATAAGTCATGGAGATGGACTTGTGCTTGCTAATGACAGAGTTTTCAGCACAAAACTTGCATGCCCTGAGCATGGCGTTGGGATTGAGGAAATGGAACCAAGAATGTTTTCATTCAACAGCCCCTTCGGTGCATGTCCGGATTGTAACGGCTTGGGATTTAAACAAAGAATAGATCCTGATTTAATCATTGAAAATCAGGAATTGAGCATTATCGGAGGTTGTCTTGGAAATGCGTTCGCTTCTATGGAGGTGGCAGGTTTTTACAGGCAAATGATAGAGGCGCTTGCGCTTGAACATGGGGCTGATTTGAACAGTCCGTATAAAGAACTCCCTGATAAATTTAAAAACGAATTGCTTTACGGGACAGGAAAAAGACATATTAAATACCATTACAGAAGCAAAAACAGCAATAATAAATCTTATATGGATCACCCTTTTGAAGGTGTTATTAATAATCTGGAAAGAAGATATAGAGAAACCGGCTCTGACTATATGAAAGATAAAATGGACCAGTATATGAGAGTTACGCCTTGCGAAACCTGCGGCGGGAAAAGACTTAAGCCTGAAGTCCTTGCAGTTACCGTCGGCGGTAAAAATATAGCGGAAATTTCCGAGTTGTCCATCAGAGAAGCAATTAAATTTATGCTGAAGATAAAACTGTCAAAAAAAGATGAGGCAATATCCAATCAGATTACAAAGGAAATAAAAGAAAGGCTCAACTTTCTTATAGATGTCGGGCTTGATTACCTCAGCCTTTCCAGAGCATCTGGAAGTCTTTCGGGAGGTGAATCTCAGAGAATTAGGCTTGCCACTCAAATCGGGTCAAGCCTGGTTGGTGTATTATATATTTTGGATGAACCAAGCATTGGTCTGCACCAGAAAGATAATGCAAAGTTATTAAAGACCCTTAGAAAACTGACTGATTTGGGTAATACGCTCATCATCGTAGAACATGATGAAGAAACAATGTATGCAGCAGACCATATTATTGATATCGGCCCGGAAGCGGGAATCCATGGTGGAGAAATCGTCGCAGAAGGCACTGTTGAAGATATTAAGGCTTGTGAAAGGTCTTTGACCGGCCAGTATTTGACGGGAAAACGTAAAATTGAGGTGCCGGAAGAGCGAAGAAAAGGGAATGGTTTAACGCTTCAAATAGTGGGAGCCGCGGAAAATAATCTGAAGAATATAGACGTGGTAATACCTCTGGGGCTGTTTGTTAGCGTTACCGGGGTCTCTGGCTCGGGCAAGAGCAGCCTGATAAATGACATATTATATAAAAGTCTTTCAGCCACATTAAACAGGGCCAAAGAAAGACCAGGCAAACATGAAAAAATTATGGGTGTTGAGAATATTGATAAAATTATTGACATCAACCAATCTCCAATAGGAAGAACGCCACGGTCAAACCCGGCAACCTATACAGGTGTTTTTACTCATATCAGAGATCTTTTTGCTCAATTGCCAGAAGCAAAACTCAGGGGTTATCAAAAGGGTAGATTTAGCTTCAATGTTAAAGGTGGCAGATGTGAAACCTGCAGCGGGGATGGCATCATTAAAATCGAGATGCATTTTCTGCCGGATGTTTATGTGCAATGCGAAGTTTGCAAAGGGAAAAGATACAGCAGGGAAACACTGGAAGTCAAATACAGGGGGAAAAGCATTCATGATGTATTGGATATGAATGTTTCAGAGGCTCTTGAATTTTTTAAAAATCACCCAGCCATCTCAAGGCAGCTTGAAACCTTAGAAGAGGTCGGGCTCGGATATATTAAGCTTGG
>JAENWH010000097.1 GCA_016650135.1 Peptostreptococcaceae bacterium | reverse complement strand
AATTTGCCGGTGTTTATGGGTAAATCTAGTCCGAATTATGCATTTTTCGGAGCAAACATGTCAAAGAACTGTGCAAGAAGCAAAAAATGCTGCCTTTTCTTCTTATTTTTGGATTATCTCCGTTTTAAATGGAGCTTATAATCGAAAAATGTGTCGACAGCTTTCTATTTTGCCAATGCTGTTTTTTATAATAAATTTAATCAATTTTTAAAAACCTACTTTTAAGAGTGGGCTCATATTTGAATTTTCATATTAAAAGTAATGTCTAAACGAATTTCATTAAAAGATATAGCAAAGAAAGTTGGAGTTTCAACTGCACTTGTTTCATATGTGATAAGTGGTAGAGAAAAAGAAAAAAGAGTTGGTAAAGAATTGGTGGCTAAAATTAGAGAAGTTGCTCGTGAATTGAATTATAAGCCTAATCAAATAGCTCAAAGTCTCAGAACCGGTACCACAAAGACAATTGGATTAATCGTTGCTGATATTGCTAATCCTTTTTTTGGGAGTATGGCAAGAATAATAGAAGATGAAGCTAGTAGGTACGGATATACAGTAATAATTGGCAGCTCGGATGAGGACAGCAGTAAGTCGGAAACTTTAATAGACACTCTCATAAAAAGACAGGTCGACGGTTTTATCATAGTTCCGGCAGAAGAAACTGTAACGCAAATAAAATTACTTCAGGAAAGTGGTGTGCCTTTGGTATTAATTGATAGATATTTTGAGGAAGTTAACTGTAATTATGTGGGTCTCGATAATTTTGGAGCTACTTATGACGCAATTTCTCATTTAATAGAAAATGGATATAAAAGGATTGGAATAATTTTTTATAAGTCCAGATTAATACATATGCAAGAAAGAGTTCGCGGATACGTGGAGGCTATGAAAGAAAATCAGCTTGAAAATGAAATCAGAATAAAGGAGATACATTATAACTTTGTAGAAAGTGAAATTGAGCAATATATGAATAAGGTACATTGAAGAAATAGGGAAAGAAGCTGTTCGAGTATTAGTCGATCAGATAAAAGGATCGGATAAAATTGAACACATTAAATTACAGTACACTTTAATTAAACGTCAGTCGAGTTTATGACTCATTTTTTTTCTAGAATTGCTTAATCGATTAACTTAAACCATTTAAATTATAATAAAATGAAGAAAATTTTTACTTACATCGTAATTAGTTTATTCGCAGTATTGGAAGTTTCTTCGCAATCCGTGTTTAACGGTCTGGAAATGAATATGGGCAATTTATACCGCTTGTCTAACGCCAAAACAAGATCAATCAGTCCTGAAAATTTTACAGGCGAAAAAGGCAAGGCAGGCATGGCCAGGTTGGAAGATAAAGATAAACCCAATGTGGCCAATGCCAGTAATGCAGCTCGTGATCTGGGACAAGGCTGGAAGGTCAATCCTTACGTCCGCATTCAGCCCGGCGAAACTTTTACCATAGCTGAAATTGAAGGCTCGGGAGCTATTCAGCACATTTGGATGACTCCAACCGGTAACTGGCGTTTCTCAATTCTTCGCATTTATTGGGACGATGAAACCGAACCTTCAGTAGAATGTCCTGTTGGTGATTTTTTTTGTATGGGATGGAATAAATATGCCCCTGTCAATTCTCTTGCAGTTTGCGTAAATCCGGGAAGTGCTTTTAACTGTTACTGGATGATGCCATTTCACAAAAAGTGTAAAATTACCATGGAAAATATCAATGATAAGGATGCTATGTCACTTTATTATCAGATTGATTATACTTTGACAGATGTCCCAGCGGATGCGGGGTATTTTCATGCACAGTACAGGCGTCAGAATCCGGATGAAACTTCGGTTTATACCATTGCTGATAACATCAATGGGAAAGGTCAGTTTGTTGGCGTTTACCTGGCTTTGGGAGTTGTAAACAATGGCTGGTGGGGCGAAGGCGAAATTAAGTTTTATATTGACGGTGACACGAAATTCCCCACGATTTGCGGAACCGGAACCGAGGATTATTTCTGCGGTTCGTATGATTTTGATACCAGGACCCAAAATGCCGCAGGCGTTGAAGAAACAAACTATACTGAATTTTGTACGCCCTACACTGGTATGCCACAGGTGATCCGTGGCGACGGCCATTACAACGTGATGCAGCGTTTTGGCCTCTACCGATGGCACATCATGGATCCGATTCGTTTCGAAAAAGACCTGAAAATTACCATTCAGGATTTGGGCTGGCATAAAGACGGAAGATATTTGCCACAGCATTCCGATATTTCGTCAGTATGCTTTTGGTATCAGACAGGTGCACATGCAAAATATCCAAAGTTTCCTTCATGGCAACAACTGGAAATTAATTAAATAATTCAAGTCATTTGGACTAAGATATGCAACTTTTTTTATATCTTATTTACTTCATTTTCAATGTTTTATCAACTAGGAAACTTGAATTATTTATTAACTCCAGACTTAGTCAATTTTACACTCTAAAAAAATCAATACAAAATAAAGTTAATTTTAGTTTGTATTGATTAATAATTTTATTATTATTATATTAAAACTTATAAACTTTTTTAAGGACAATACAAAATAACTACCAAATGAAACAATCAGTTAGAATTCTAATGTTTTTATCTATCATGGTTTTGACCATGGTTGGATGTAAAAAAGTAATTAAACATGAACAACTTGGATGGGTAATTACAGCTGATCCAAAAACTAGTACAATTAGTATTGCAAAGGATGGACTTGATATAATAGCTGATCAGATTCATCTCAATCTTAAGAAAGATAATATTGTAAGCCCTCTTTCCGGATGGACTATAAATGAAAAAAACGGGACGTTGATTATCAATACTGAAAAACCCGAACAAACAAAATGGGAATTCAAAATAACCGATTTGACTATTGATGTTGTGTGTTCCGATGAGGACGGTGTCATTACAGGAATTGCCCAGGCCGGGAAAAAAAGAATCCCTGCCAGAATCGAAAGTCAAAATAATGGCATAATGTACACCCAGATGGGTTTTGTATCCGCCACAAATATTTACAACCTGTTTGACATGCAAACGGATATCATGATTGGGTTTACGAAAGGAAGTAGATTAATACGAAATAAAAAAGATAACCGATTAATGGATATAAATATACCTGTAACAGCAGGTAATGAATTTTCTATAGTTAAAGAATACTATACTGATGTAATAGGTCTCTCAAATAATCAGAAAACGGATTTCAAGCCTGTTTATAAACCAATTTCAGACAGATTCAAAACAGCCCCTACCGGCTGGAGCAGCTGGTATTGTTACTATATGTCTCCTGTTCAGGAAGATTTAGTGGCTGAAACCGACGCACTGGCAGACAAATTAAAGCCTTATGGTCTTAACTATGTGCAACTTGATGCGGCTTATACAAGGGGAAAGGATGCCAACTGGCTTGAATGGAATAAGGATATGTATCCTAAAGGGGGAAAGTGGTGGTTTGATTATATTAGAGAAAAAGGTTTAAAACCCGGACTCTGGATGAATGCCTATGGCGCCAATTATGCTAATCCTTCAATGGCAGATAAATATCCGGAAAATTATTTTCTTAGAGATTCTTTAGGACATCTTTCAGGTGCCTGTTGCTCTGCTGATACAACAGTGGTAAGACTGGATTTTACTAATCCTGAGGTAATAGAAAAACATATCAAGCCACTATTCAAAACATTAGTGAATGACTGGGGATTTGCCTATATAAAAGCTGGCGGCTGGGGAACATGGATGGATTATTATGAAAAAAACAGAAAAAATGCTTATAATCCAAAGATGGACAGCAGAGAAGCTTATATAAGTGTAATAGCTGCAATCAGAGAAGAGATGGGAGATGATAATTATATTTTAGGTTGCGCCATGCATGAAATAGGTGTGGGTTTTGATTACTTTGACGGTTCCAGGACAGGAGGTGATGATTATGCCAATTGGAAGGGTGAAGGTCACTGGTCTGGGGGAATGAATACCTGTTTCAATTCTCTGTTTGGTGAAAACTGGCTTAATGGGATTTGCTGGTGGTCCGATCCTGATGACATTATGATAAGGGATCCGCTGAACATAGATGAGGCAAAAACCATTGTAAGTACCATTTCTCTTTCAGGACAGGCGTATATTATAAGTGATTTTATTGCTGAATTTTCAAAGAAGAGACTCCAGAATTTTCTTCATAGTGATTATGACATAGGCTGGGCAAAACAATTTCCCGATAAAGTTAAGGCTTTACCCGATGAAAAAATCGAACTTTACAGAAAAACAATGCCAACAATGCCTATAAAGGCAATGGACCTTTATCCTTTCAAAAGTAAAGTCGCCTTTAGCCCAAAACCAACAGAATATCCAAGAGCTCTTGATCTCAAGGTAAATGCGGAATCGGGCATGTATGATGTAGTTGCATTATATAATTGGGGTGATGAAAAAGCGGAAAAAGTTCTCGATATTAATAAAGATCTGGGACTTGAAAGCGAAACCGATTACCTGATTTTTGATTTTTGGAATCATAATCTTTTAGAAATATTCGGTAACATGATAAGGGAAGAGATACCTGCGCATGGCACAAAAGATTTAATTATACGGAAGGTCACAAACCATCCTCAGTTGTTGGCTACCTCAAGACACCTGACTGGTGCATACAGTATTCAGAAAATGAGCTGGAACGGGGAAAAGAAATCTTTGACAGGAATTTCTAAAACAGTACCTGGCGATCAATACACTTTGTTTATTTATGTGCCGAAAAATTATGAATTTGACAAGGTTCAAATTAATGCCGAAAATGTTACAAATAAAACCAATTCCAACAATACACTTGAAGTAAGTTTTCTTGGTACGGAAGAGCCTGTTGAATGGGCGATTGAATTCAAAGATTAAAAGAAATGTTTTATAAAAACATTCTTCATGTTATCCGAACAACCGTTATTTTAGGCGTAATAATTATTAGTATAACTACTTGTAATAATATAAAACAGCGGGATACTTCAGAAAAGAAAGAACGGATTAGCAATGAGAAAACATCCAAAAACCGGTCTCTTCCCAAGCTCTTTGTTAAGGATGGGAAAGACAGGGATCTTGGAAAGATCAGGGAAGGTATCAAAACAAGCGTGACATTCACACTCGTCAACAATGGGGAAGCAAATGCCTTAGATATCTCCGTTCATGATCTTTCAAAAGGAGGCTGTACTTCTGTATCGCGTGTATCTCAATTAGCTGTAAACGATTCCGTTAAAATGAATTTTATTTTTGAAACATTGGGGTACGCAGGGAAAAAAGTAACAAGGAAAATAGAGATTAAATATGATAATTCTGAACTCAGTCCTTTAATTCTTAGTGTTTCTGCAGAGGTATTGCCTAACGAAGCCTACCAGGTACCAATAGGCGAGTTATATTACAACTTTTTTGTACTTGTAGATGTTAGAAACGAAAATGCTTTTCGAAAAGGACATATCGCCGGTGCTATCAATATACCTGACGAAAAAGTGTTATCCTGGGCATCTAAATTAAACAAAGACTTTATACTCTATCTGTATTCGGATGACGGTAAAAAAAGTGATATACTGGCTGAAAAACTAAGAAAAAATGGTTTCACGGAAGCTCTCAGTATTATTGGCGGAATTAATGAATGGAAACGCAGATACGGAAATCGGGTTATAATTGATGGGCTCAGATAATTTAAAAGAGGAGATGAAGGAAATGAGGAAATGGAATATTGGAATATTGTTTTTTATCTTCCTGTTATCTATTTTTCCCATACGGGTTGATGCTGAAAACGAACCGATAGAATTATTGTTTTTTTACGAAACAGGTTGCCCGCATTGTGCACGGGTTGAGAGATTTTTAAATGAAAGGGTAAAACTAAACTACAATGTGGAAATTAAGAAATATGAAATCCACCAGTCTGAAAATGCCCGGCTTCTGAGTCGCTTTGCAAAATTATACAATACAGAAATATTCACTCCATCGGTAGTTGTTGGAGATACATTAATAAAGGGTGATGAAAGAAAATCGCTAAGGGTCATTGAGCAATCAGTTAGGACCGCATTAAGAGAAAATAAGCCTTCTCCATTTACCCTGTTGAAGGATAAGGACGAGTTTAATCGGAAAATTAGCATTTCGGCAGTGCTAAGTGCTGCAATAGTAGATGCCGTAAATCCTTGCGCATGTGCAGTCCTGATTTTACTGCTGGGAACCATTCTGGTAGGAAAGAAAAGCAAAAGTCAGGTAATCAAAGCGGGATTAGCTTTTACTGCCTCCACGCTTATCTCATATCTATTAATGGGATTTGGACTTTTTTATGTTATAAGCATTGCAGGGATACAACAGTATATATATATTGGTGTATCCATACTGGCTATATTGATAGGTATTGGTAATATAAAAGATTATATATGGCCCGGAAAGTGGTTTCATATGGAAGTACCACAATCCTGGAAACCTAAAGTTCAGGGAATTACATCCCGTGTAACTTCAGTTCCTGGGGCTTTTGGAATAGGATTTTTGGTAAGTATTTTTTTACTGCCCTGTACTTCCGGTCCTTATGTGGTTATAATAGGAATGTTAAGTAAATCCGCATCCAAATTTATGGCAATTTGGATGCTTATCATATATAATCTTATTTTTATTTTGCCTTTTATTTTAATAACACTCGGTGTAGGCTATGGTTTAACCACTACGGCAAGAATAGAGAGGCTAAGAAAGAAAAAACTTGGGAAAATTCATCTGATAACTGGTCTTATTATGTTTATAATCGGAGCAGGTCTCATACTGCTGGTAATCACCGATAGTATATAAGAAAGTTAGAATTAAACATAAGCCTTCCCAAACATCATTATATGCATCATGCTCGAAGAATTGCATATGACATAACAAAAAAACTATTGAATTAGGCATTTAATGGATAAGCTGTTTGTATGTTACAGGTTGAGCAATTACCATTCGAAGTAGCAAGTTTTCAAAAATCCCCACTTTCATAAAGTTTCGGTTAAACCTGTAACAATATTCATCAATGTAGGGTTGCAAATGTGCTACCTGGTGGTGAATGCCTCTTAGCCATCCTTT
>JAENWH010000347.1 GCA_016650135.1 Peptostreptococcaceae bacterium | reverse complement strand
CCAGTTTTCCATTTAGAACAATATTTTAAAGAAAAGGATAATTGGTTATCTACCGAGAGCACTATTAGGGAAAAATGGATAACCATTTTCCCCTAAAATGAGAGAAAGCAGGTAAAACAGTTAATAAATTATATAATTCTTTAAATTATGCCTTAAATATATCGATTGGTGGATAACTAGTTATCCTTTTTCACGAAAAAACGCTTAAAGTAGGAAATAGGCAGCGATGAAGCCAGGACCATGAATCGGAATATGGCTTGGGGAATGGCTTGGAGGATAACTAGTTATCCCTTTACTCGCAGAAACGCTTAAAGTAGAAAATAGGCAGCTTGTTTTGGCATATCGGGGAAACTGATTAATTGCTCCGGATGATTAATTGTTCTGGATGATTAATTATCCCGGATTTTACAATTACTCAGGAAATGATATAATATTTTAAAACTTATTAGCGCTATAAAAGTAGGAGGTAAAAAATGGATTGGAAATATAAAGAAGGACGCATATACAGTGAAAATGAAAAGGGCGAATTGATGGCGGAGGCAACTTATATTGTTATGCCAAACGGAGAGATAAATATCGATCATACTTATGTGAATCCAAGTTTGAGGGGGCAAGGTGTCGCAGATAAAATGATGGTGGCTGTTACTGAATATTTGAGGGAATGTGACATAAAAGCATCTGCCTCCTGTTCTTATGCAGTTTCCTGGTTCAAGAAGAATAAAGAAACTTGTTCAGATATTATTTCCAGTGATTTTGATAATCAGGACGCTGGCTGTAAAATAGATGGCAGACACTAAAACAATAGAAGGTTCAAATTTGATGTATTATATCGGCGGAATTTAGTGTATAATAAATGCAAATGCAAATCATTATCATTTGGAGGCAGTTACTATGCACATAAAAAAACTTGGATTGTTAATAGCACTTCTGATTATATTTTCGGTTTTGGCAGGATGTTCACAAAATGTCATTGAAAATAATTCAAAGGAAGACAGCTTTACTGTAGTTACATCTTTTTATCCCATATATTTGGCAACAATCAATGTGACTAAGGATATCAAAGGGATAGAAACGATCAATATGACAAAACCGCAGACGGGCTGTCTGCATGATTATCAGCTGACACCGGAGGATTTAATTAAAATCGAAAAAGCGAATGTTTTTGTTGCCAACGGTGCTGGAATGGAAGCATTTATTGGTGATGTTATAAAACAACAGAAAAACCTTGAAATTATTGATGCCAGCCAAGGAATTGAACTGATTAAAGATGAATCAGGCGAAGAAAACCCTCATGTCTGGGTCAGCATAACAAATGAAATTATCCAAGTGAGAAATATTGCTGAGCAGCTTTCATCTATTGATAAGGTTCATTCAAAGCAGTATAAGGAAAATGCGGATGAATATATTGGCAAGCTGGAAATTTTGAAAGAGGAGATGCATCAATCCTTAGAAAACATTAAAAACAGAGATATTATAACATTTCACGAAGCGTTTCCTTATTTTGCTAAGGAATTCGACCTTAATATCATTGCTGTAATCGAGAGAGAACCAGGAACAGCACCTTCTCCGAAAGAGCTTGAAGCTACAATAAAAACGGTTAAGGACTCTGGAGTTAAAGCACTTTTTGCAGAGCCCCAGTATGAACTGAAATCTGCCCAGGTCATTGCAAATGAAACAGGTGCTAAAATATACACACTAGATCCAATTGTAACGGGAGATGCGGATGCAGGCTCTTACGATGAGTATATTACAGTCATGGAAGCTAATTTAAAAACTTTACTAGAGGCTTTGGAATAATGAATGAGATAAAAGAAAAACCACATTGTGAAAATCAATGTTCTGGCTTGTGTTGTACGAGGGTGGAAAATTTTTGCGTGAATATAGGAAACAATAAAATTTTAGAAAATATAAATATCCATATTCACTGTGGAGAATTAACTGCCATTATAGGGCCAAATGGCGGGGGAAAAAGTACACTTTTAAAAGCTATGCTGGGAGATATTAAACATTCGGGGGAACTTAAATTTTTAGATGCGAAGGGGAAGCACAACGGGCATCCTGTTATAGGCTATGTTCCGCAAAATCTTCATTTTGATAATGGTACGCCTACAAGTGTGCTTGATCTTTTTATGGCGTCAAATTTCAATACGCCTGCATGGCTGTTCACGACGAAAAGAATAAAAAGGAAAGTAAAAGAAAGCCTTTCCATTGTAAAAGCAGAACATCTGATTGACAGAAGAATTGGTGCATTATCTGGCGGGGAACTTCAGAGAGTGTTGCTTGCTTTAGCGTTAGATCCGGTTCCGGACCTGTTACTGTTAGATGAACCGGTATCGGGGATTGACCAGAATGGATTGGAACTTTTTTATAAAACTGTTTCTGAACTCAGAGACAATTATGATTTATCTATCATTATTGTTTCGCATGATTTAGATTTTGTTGAGAAATATGCAGATCGTGTCATTTTGATCAATGGTACTGTTTTATGTAATGGTTCCCCCAAAGACGTTTTTAGCGACAAAGAAACACTTAAAACATTTGGAATTTCGTGGTTCAATAACCGATCCAATCAATTGAACGGTGAGGGGGAGAATCGATGATGCTGGAATTATGGTACAATTTCACTGATGCCATTATGCCATTTCAGTGGTTAAGTCACGAATTTATGAAAAACGCACTTCTGGCCATATTGCTGGTGACACCGATTTTTGGTTTACTGGGAACGATGATTGTCATGAATAAAATGGCATTTTTCTCGGATTCTCTTGGACATGGTGCTTTTACAGGGATAGCAATTGGTTCTATT
>JAENWH010000003.1 GCA_016650135.1 Peptostreptococcaceae bacterium | reverse complement strand
ATTCAGGTTGCCACCGTGGTCAAATTGGAGCGTGGCCGATTGGAAAGCAAATAAGGAAAATGCCCGGGAAATTATTGAAAATATGCTGGGTTGGGACATCACTGATTTTGGTTCAGGTGATTTTTACCATAGAGGTTTGTTTTTATTTACCCTTCGGAACGGGAAATTCAATGTAGACAAAAAACCTTATGCCGAAAAGATAATGATTGTTGCCGAAAATCAGGAGACACCGATGCACTATCATTGGTCTAAGATGGAAGATATCATTAATCGCGGTGGGGGAAACCTGGTTATTGATCTGTATAATACTACACCCGATAATAAATTTGATACCACATCGGTGAACTTCAAAAAAGATGGGGTAAAAGGAACCGTTGAGGCTGGCGGAAAAGTTGTTCTGACTCCGGGTGAAAGCATTTGTCTGGAACAGGGAATGTATCATCGTTTTTACGGAGAAGCTGGGAAAGGGCAGGTGTTGGTTGGTGAAGTCAGCATGGTAAATGATGATTCTGCTGACAATTGTTTTTATGAATCAATCGGGAGATTTCCGGATATTGAAGAAGACGAAGAACCATTGCATTTACTGGTTTCTGATTACAGCAAATTCGTTTAACAAACAAAATCTATTAAATTAGGATATAGAAAAATTCGTTTACTATGACAAAAAAGATTTTGGTCTCAGGAGTAGGCTGCTGTTTGGTCGATCGCCTTTACAGTAATATATCATTTACATCGGCTCTCTTTTCAAACTACCTTTCAAAAAAAAGTGGTGATGGGGGATTAACCCCTGGTCGTCTTGTTTTTAAAGAAGAATTCGAGCAATTCGCAAAGCAGAATTTTCAGCCAATTTTAAAGCAGATTACAAACGGGGGGAAACCCGATAAAATAAATATCGGGGGCCCTTGCATTGTAGCATTGATTCATGCAGCTCAGATGCTGAAAAATTCAGAGTGTAAATTCCGGTTTTATGGATACGGCGGAAAAGATGCAGATGGTGATTTCTTACTTTCATCTTTAATGAAAACACCTGTACTTATTGATAAGTATAAATTATCCGGTAAAGATACTCCTTCAACTGTTGTATTGTCAGATCCTTCATATGATCAAGGGCATGGTGAACGAATTTTTATCAACTCAATTGGTGCTGCATGGAATTATTCTCCTGAAAATTTGGACGACAATTTTTTTGATTCGGACGTGGTTGTATTTGGAGGAACAGCCCTTGTCCCAACCATTCATGATAACCTGGAAGAACTGCTTGAAAAAGCAAAATCAAAAGGTTGTATTACGGTTGTCAATACCGTTTATGATTTCAGAAATGAAAAAGCAAATCCAACACACAAATGGCCTTTGGGCAAAAGCGACAACAGTTACCGGAGCATTGATCTTTTGATTACCGATTATGAAGAATCCCTCCGTTTGAGCGGGACAAAAACGATGGATGAAGCCATGCAATTTTTCAGGAAACAGGGAACGGGTGCCATGATTGTTACCAATGGGTCAAAAAATATCCGGACATTCTCTTCCGGAAAGTTATTTTGCGAGTTGAACGATTCGGAAATGCCAATATCAGCGGCTGTTTCAAGCGAATTGGCAAAGGGGCACATGGGCGATACCACTGGTTGCGGTGATAACTTTGTGGGAGGAGTCATTGCTTCGCTGGTGTCTCAACTTCAAACAGCCACTGGGAAACTTGATTTGACTGAAGTTTGTATGTGGGGTGTTGTATCGGGTGGATATACCTGTTTCTATATGGGAGGAACGTATTTCGAGACAAATACCGGAGAAAAACTAGCACTGATTCTTCCGTATTATGAACTATATAAAAAGCAAATTAATGGTTAATCAAAAGCAAATAGTAATCTTTGGTGCTGGGAAAATTGGTCGTTCTTTTATCGGTCAACTTTTTGGGTGTAACGGTTATACTGTTGTTTTTATCGATGTTGATAAGAACATTATTGACGGTTTAAACCAGCAAGGAAGTTATCGTGTTGTTATTAAGGGTGAGATAGAAAAGGAGATCGTTGTTCCAAATGTGCAAGCAATTTCTTCTTTGGATAAGGAGAAAGTTGTTGAAGCTGTTTCAAATGCCGGAATAATGGCCGTTTCGGTTGGTAAAAATGTTTTGAAAATCATTATTCCAGTTATTGCAGACGGCTTGATTGCTCGTAATAATAAGTATCCCGGCAAACCTCTTGACATCATCCTTGCTGAAAATATGAGGTCGGCAGCTAATTTTGTAAGTAAATATCTTAAGGAGAATCTTCCTTCTGGTTTTCCTATGAAAGCCATGGTGGGTCTTGTTGAAACGAGCATAGGCAAAATGGTTCCGATTGTTCCATTGGCTGAATTGAAAAAAGATCCATTGGTAGTATTTACCGAAGCTTATAATACGTTAATTGTTGACCGGGAAGGTTTCAAATCGTCCATTCCGGATATAGTTGGGTTGGCTCCAAAAGATCACATCAAAGCGTGGGTTGACCGTAAAGCTTTCATTCATAATCTTGGACATGCAACTGCTGCTTATTACGGATATAGAAAGCACCCTAATGCAGTGTATATGTATGAAATACTGGAAGATAAAGAGGTTTTGCTATTTACTAGATCGGTTATGCTTCAATCAGCATATATTTTGAAAGCCATCTATCCTGAAGATTTTACAATTTCTGACCTTGAAAATCATATAGATGATCTTATTTTTCGCTTCAGGAATAAATCATTGCAGGATACAATCTTTCGAGTAGGTCAGGATCTGATCAGGAAACTTGGTCCAGACGATCGCTTTATGGGAGCAATACATTTAGCTATTAATTCAGGGAAACCGTATGATTTGATTCTTGAGGCAATGTCTTATGGGTTATACTTCAATGCAAAAGATGAAACAGGAAATTGTTCTTCATCGGATCTATCATTTCTGAACTCACTTGATAAAGACGTTGAATCAACATTTACAAAATTACTGCATTACGACAAGTTGCTTGATTCTGATGTTATTGTGGAACTTTCAAGATTATACAGGGAGAAGGGAGTTTTAAAGAAATTATAATCATTTAAATGATAAAATTAGTTAAAATACTTGTCTTGTTAATAATTTTATCTTGATATATTGTTTTCAAAACAAGAAATAAAATTTGAATGACACAAAACAATTTATTTCCTCATATTTCAATTTATCTTGATGGTAAAATTATGTAAACATGCTGATGACAAGGTTTTGTGGCAAGAGTTCAAAGCAGGAAACAAACGCTGTTTTAACCAACTTTTCAGGAAATATTACTCCGGGTTGTATTATTATGGCATTAAAATTTTTCCTGATTCGGATTTTGTAAAAGAATGTATCCAGGAGGTTTTTATACGTGTTTGGGAAACACGTGGAAGTTTAGCGGATGTGGAAAATGTAAAACCCTACCTGATCGTTTCAGTAAGGAGGATGATCCTTGTTCAAAAGAAAAAAAATAAGGGTAAGCATAATATTGAGATTGAACAGGCTGAAAACTACTCATTTTTTTTTGATGTAAACGAGTTTGAAAAGCATGAAGAAATTTCAGATGAAATCCGCCAGACCTTGTTAACGGCCATCAATTCATTGACGAAGAAACAGTGCGAACTGATCATGTTGTTTTTTTACCATGAATTATCCTATACTGAAATTGCTCAGATTTTGGAAATAAGCATCCCGGCTACACGCAACCTTATGTACCGTACCTTAATCCACTTGAGAGAATCGATTGGCGAAAAGTCCTTAAATTCAATGAAAAATATGTTTTTTTTACTTTTTTCATCCGTTTCAGTAAAAAAGATGGAATAATTTGATGATGTTTATCTAACTTTTCTTTCTATAGTGGTAAATCATTTATTTTATCTGCTATGCAACGAACCGAAGAAATTTCAATTCTGATAACTGACAAAAACTTCCAAAAGGTACTTTCGGAATGGGCTGGCTTTAGCGAGGAAAAAAAGGCTGAAGTATACGGGGAATATGAACTTACAGCAAAAGATGTTGAAATCTTGCAGCAATTGTGGTTTGGACTGGATTTTCATTCGTTTGATCATCCCCAAACGATCATTGAAGAAGCCCTGGATGAAACGATCTGGAAACTGGCAGAAAGAAAAAATGCCCCTTTTAAAAATAATCCTGTTAGAAGATTGTATGAGCAATTTTCCAGGATCGCGGCCATATTAATTGTTCCCATCATCTTATATACTGCTTACATTCAATTCTTCAAAATCGATCAGGCTCTCGAAGTAGCTCCACAACTGGTTACAGTCAGTTCCCAGGCGGGGACATTTACAAGACTTGCTTTACCGGATGGGAGCAAAGTTTGTTTAAACGCCGGTAGTTCCATTTCTTACCCCAACTATTTTAATGGCAATGCAAGGAATGTGTCGTTGACCGGGGAAGCCTATTTTGAAGTTGTCAAAAATAAAAAGACGCCGATGGTCGTTTCGGCTGGCAACGTTAACATCAAAGTGTACGGGACTTCATTTAACGTAAATGCGTTTCCTTCAGAAAAATTTGTGAAAGTGACATTGGTGGAGGGGAGTATTTCATTGTCCTCCCCATCGGTGAAGTTTAGAGGGAAGAATGAATTTGTCATTGAACCGGGGCAAACTGTAACGTATTTTGATGAATCCAGAAAATTAATTCTCCAAAATGAGGATACATTCTTATATACAGCCTGGAAAGACGGAATCCTGATATTTAAAAACAACACTTTCGCAACAGTGTTAAAACAGTTGTCGCGCAAGTTCAATCTCGATATAGATTTGAAGGATCAAACTCTGGCATCGATACCCATGGATGCTACATTCATTGATGAAAATATCAACGAAATTTTAAGATTATTGTCATTAAGTACGCCTTTTAGGTTTTATTACGGATCTCCACAAAAATTACCTAATGGAACTTTTGCAAAGGGTAAAATCTATATAGAAAAGAAAAAGGATTAAAACATATTGCCTATGTAACAAAAAGCACAGAAAAAAAATGCAAGGAGAAGTTAGGACCTCCCCCTTGCATCAGTAAAATTAATCAATCTGTAACAACTAATTAATTAACTCAAAAGTATGAAAAAAAATTTTGTTTATGATTCAGGAGGAATATTATATATGTCCTTTCTGAAAAAAAACTTATTGAAGATGGAACTAACTTTTCTTTGCTTGTTATTGGGTTTTGCGCAATCTATAGCGAATGATGCGTTTTCTCAACGATTGACATTAAACCTTAAGGATGCAAAGGTTGAAGATGTATTGATGAAAATAGAAGAACAGAGCGATCTCTATTTTATTTATAACCGCAATGTTGTTGACGTAAATCGTAAAGTAAATGTATCCTGTACCAATCAAAAGATTACAGAGTTCCTTACTTGGCTGTTTACTGGGACGGATGTTGTTTTTGAGATTCAGGACCGCCATATAATTTTGGCAAACAGTTCGGTTCAAATGAATCAGCAGAAAAAATCAGTTACAGGTAAAGTTACCGACTCCTCTGGATCCACGCTACCCGGCGTTTCAGTAGTTGTTAAAGGCACAACAAATGGTTCTGTCACCGATACAAACGGAAAATATTCGTTATCCAATATTCCGGCAAATAGTACTTTGCAGTTTTTATTTGTAGGGATGAAAACGCAGGAAGTTGTTGTAGGAAATAACACAACAATTAATGTGATACTTGCTGAAGAAACCATTGGTATTGGTGAAGTTGTAGCTATTGGATATGGTACTATGAAAAAAAGCGACATTACCGGATCTGTTTCTAGCCTAAATTCAGACAAATTGTTAGATAATCCTGCTTTTAACGTTGCTCAGGCAATAGGTGGTAAAATTTCCGGTGTTAAAGTAATCGAACGCTCTGGGGCTCCTGGTGGAGCTCCAATGATTCGTATTCGTGGTACTAATTCTATCAACTCTAGCAATGAACCTCTATTTGTAGTTGATGGAATTATTGGTTTATCTGGCGCAATGACGACCTTAAACCCAAACGAAATAAAATCCATAGATGTTTTAAAAGATGCATCCGCAACAGCTATTTACGGAGCACGAGGATCAAATGGTGTTATCATCATAACAACCAAACGTGGTATTGTAGGTAAAACGAGGGTTGAATATAATGGATATACGTCACTGGGCGTGATTTCAAGACATAATTACGCATTGACTGGGGATCAATTTATGTATGTTTACGAACAAGCATGGGCAAATATTGACAAATATTCAACTAACCCTGATCATAGCAAAGATTTCCGCGGCCCATCCGCAACAGGAATTTCATATTCCGAAATGCCATGGATGTTCAAAAAAGTTAATCAAGGTGATTATTTATTGGATTTAATAGGTAAAGATGGTAGTTATTATGCACCAAGATCTTCAACCATCTGGGAGAATGCGGCTATGCGTAATTCTAGTGCCGTGAATCATCAGATCAGTGTCCGTGGTGGTAATGAGAATGCTAAATTCGGTTTGTTTTTGGGTACTTCTGATAACCAGGGTTTGTTGGAGAGGTCTTACTTCAAACGTCATAGCGCTAAACTTAACTCAGACATAAAAGTCTTTAAATGGTTTGATATAAGTGCCAATATCAACTTCCTAACGAGTAAGGAAAGTAGTCAAGAAGTTCAAGATAATTTGCGATCTGTGGTAGAGGCATATCCAATGATGCCGATTAAATATCCTGATAATCCTTCCATTTATGGATCAAGGGCAGGAGAATTTAGTAGCAGTAAAGACTTTCCTTGTGGTGAAACAAATCTAAATAATCCAATTAGTGCAATTACTAATTCTGAACTGTTTAATAACCGGGATCAGGTTACAGGGAATCTTACCCTTAATTTCAAAATAACTGAAGACTTGAGCTTTAAATCCAGTTTAGGAATTGATAACTATTATTACAAGATGAATAGATATCTAGGAAAAGCTGAAGCACCAAATATAGGTCAGGCTTGGATCAATAGTACTCTAACTAGATATTGGCAAAACGAGAATTATTTCAATTATACGAAAAAAATTGGTCCTCATGATATTACTGGTTTGTTAGGTTTTTCCTGGTCAAAACATGAATGGGAAAACACCGCAATGGCTAATGATCACTTCTTCGATGACTTCTACAAATACCACAATATAGGCATGGGAACATCGCCTCGTCCATCTATATCCAGTGGTGATGGTTTTAATTCACTCAACTCTTACTTTGCCCGTGCCAACTACAGCTATAAAAATAAATACCTTCTTACAGTTACAGGTCGTGCGGATGGTTCATCAAAATTCGGGGTGAATTCTAAATACGGATTGTTCCCATCAGGATCTGTGGCATGGAGACTCTCGGAGGAAGATTTTGTGAAAAAAATTGATGTTATATCCAATCTTAAGTTACGCATGAGTTACGGTCAAACAGGCAACCAGGAAATTGGCTCTTATGTAACCCAATCATTTCTAGGTTCAACTTCTAATATTGTATTTGGTGATGCTGGGGTATCAGGACTTTTCCAGAGTACAGAAGGTAACTCTGATCTTAGGTGGGAAAAGACTACTCAGTATGATGGAGGTCTTGATCTCGGTTTGTTTAAGAACCGCATTTCGATAGTTATTGACTACTACAATAAGTTAACTTCCGACATGCTTCTTGATGTACCATTGCCATTATCTACAACAACAGGTAGCGTTAAGAAAAACTACGGTTCCATTGAGAACAAGGGATTTGAACTGTCACTTTCCTCCCATAATGTTAAATCTAAAGATTTCAACTGGTACACCGATGTGGCCTACAGTTCAAACAAGAACACAATCACTCAACTTGGTCTGACTGGAGCAGATATTTTCCGTAACGGGTGGGTTGGTGGAGCCAACACAGTATTAAGGGTTGGACAACCTGTTGGCTCTTACTGGGGACTTAACCGTCTTGGTACTTATAGCACGGAGGAAGTCTCTTTAGCTGCCCGTTATGGATTAGTGCCAGGTGATGTAAAGTATGAGGACAAAGATAATGATGGTACAATCAATTTTATGTCGGATGGTGGCGTTATAGGCAATGCATTTCCAAAATGGGAAATGTCTATTACAAACAATATGATATATAAAAACTTTGACTTTAACATAGATCTTCGGATGGTAATTGGGTTAAGTAAGGAGAACAGAAATGATCACTCTGGAGAAGATCGTCAGTTAGTTTCAAATGGGAAGAACACAATTCTCGATGCTTGGCGTCCCGATCACCAGAATACTATGCAAGCCCAGGTGCGTCCTGGATTGGGTGGTGCATATTACCAAACCTATCCTGATACGCACTGGATTCAAGATGCATCTTTCATCAGGGGTGAAGGCGCAAGCTTCGGGTATACACTTCCTAAATCTTTGGTTGATAATTTAAGGCTTGAAAAGGTAAGAGTTTACGTAAATGCAAAGAACTTCTTTTTATTAACCAAATATACTGGTTATGACCCTGAAGGTAGTGACGCAGGTAATATGGACGCATTAACCCCTGGTATGGACTTCTACATGTATCCACGTCCAACTACCTTAACCGCTGGTATTAATATTGTTTTCTAAATCTGAAATAGTAAAAAAAATGAAATATATATTATTAATGATGCTTGTTTCTGGGCTAATGCTTGGTTCGTGCACGAAATTCTTGGAAGAAACTCCCACTGGAACACTTAATGTTGAAACGGAACTTACAAGTTATGAATCTGGGCTTGCTTTAGCAAACGGGACTTATCGTTCTCTGCCCAACTGGATACAAGTGGCTGGAGATGGTTTCTTTGGAAATTTGCCTGCATCGTTTGAATATGCAACTGGGAAAGCCTATTCAACATATGCGCAAACATTGCTTTGGAGATTTGAAAGCGATGGAATGTCAGGAGATGTTGATTATTTTATTAAACCATGGGACAACTGGTATGGAGGTGTAAGGGATTGCAACCTCGCAATAAAAATGATCCCTCAAATAACTGGTATGTCTGCTGATGAAAAATCGAAAGTTCTTGGAGAAGTTCATACGCTCCGTGCATTTTATTATTTCTGCCTTGTTCGTTTTTATGGTGATGTAATTTATAACACAGATGTTCTTGCGGATGTAAATCAGGCTAGTCTGCCACGTACTTCTTTGAAGACGATCTATGACAAAATTATTGTTCCGGATCTTGAATATGCTATCAACGAAAGTAGTCTTGTTGATGCCAAATCAACAGATGGTCATGTTACAAAATATGTCTCAAGGGTTATTATGGCTGATGTTTATCTTACTATGGCAGGTTATCCTTACCAGGAGGTAAATGCTGATACCACCAAAAACTGGTGTACAGATGGATTATGGACAATGACGGATTACCCTGTTAATACAACCAGCGCCAAAGACCTCTTGCAGAAAGCCAAGACACAACTTGATTTCTTATATGGCCTATATCCAATTGGAAACTTTAGCGACATTAACAATCCAGCACTAGACAATAAAGGAGGAGCAATATTTCAGGCTCAATTCCAAAGTGGAGTTAGGAATAATGATCTGATTGTTTCAACACTTCCACAGGGTAGCGGATGTTCAGTATTTCCCCAAGAAAGCGGGAGCTTTGTTCCGAGCCTTGCATATGTTAATTCGTATAATCCTGCCGACAAGCGTGTTAAGGATAAAGTCTATTTTTTTTATAGCGATACTAAAGCAAAGCTTTCAGACCCGAACGAAGGCCCTTGCGAAAAATTCTCCAGGCCGTATCTTTATAAATATTATGATTATGAGGCGATTAAATATACTGGGACGTCAAGTCTAAACTGGAATTTCTATCGGTATGCTGATTTACTATTAATGCTTACAGAAGTAAACTGGACTCTCAACCAGTTGGGAGTAAAAGTTCCAGATGCCGATATAGTTAAAGGTATTAATGAAGTAAGAACCAGGGCTTTAATGCCAACTTATTTAGCAGCTGATTTAACTCTTATTGACATAATGAGTGAACGTGCTTATGAACTGATATTTGAAAATAAAATGATCTTTGATATGAGACGTACACGCAAAGCTCTTATTGATGGTAGCGGCAAGTTTGCCGGACTTGAAAATTTTATTGGTCATCAACCTACAAATTTCAACTTCGCGTTTAGTGCAAAGCATCTATTATCTCCGGTTTCATCAACTGAGATTGATAACAACAGGCTATGTCTGCAGAATTATGGTTGGGCACCAAAACAAATTGGCCAATAGGTATTTATTAACTGAAAAATAATGAAAATGAAAATGAAAATGAAAATGAAAAAAATATTATCAATATTATGCTTACTGGTAATAATTGTAAGCTGTATAAAGCAAAAATACTATGAAATACCAACAGATGCGAATGGTAACGTTATTCTTACCGGTGTTTCAAGTACAACAACAACAGGCATAAGTACTCTGGATGATAATTTTTCTGTCACGGCGACTTTTGCTACTGCAAAAGTTGGAGATGTCATGAAAGTTGAATTGTTGCAATTACAGATTCCACCGGAAGGTGGTTCTGTAAAACAATTACTGCCAATGGCAGGAACACAGAAAGATGTAACTGTTGGAAGCGACATGAAGGCGACTGTTTCTTACACCAGAGCTGAAGCAATGCTTACTAAAGCTACAGACTATGTTACCGTTACCTTTGGTGGAGAAACAGATGATGCCAAGGCGAGAGTTGACATGGTTTCTGCAACTATTGTTTCGAAACCAAATGTATTTGGCAATGAGGTTGAAGTTGCTCGTACAGCGGAAACAGCTTACTTCAATGTAACAGTTGAACCAAAAGAAGGATCTTATACCGGCGACTTGGTTGCAAAAATGAAGAACGGGAAAAACGAACTATGGGAAACTATTACAGGATCTCCTTTTTCCGGATCACAGCCTTTTCTTATTCCAATTTCAGGAACCGATTTTGCCATTGACAAGGATACTGTGTATTTTTCGTTCACCTCTTCAAAAGGGAGCTATTCAGATAATATTATTTCGACAATTATTGTCCGTGATCCTTATTTCTTCCTGAAGAAAACTGCAACCATTAATGTTACACAAGCAATAGACCTGCTTATTAATGGTGCTCGTGCTGATACTGTTGGTGATGTTGTTGTTACTGATACAGCTCTCATTATTACTGCCTCTTCAGCTTCTGGTTCACTCAGAATCCAGGGTGGTGCTTCATGGCTTGCAGCGAGTGTTAATAATTCAATTGAATTTGTTCCTTCTACCCTTGCTATGTATACAGCCAACAATGCAACACTTGCCATCGCTACTTATAATACTGCGGAAGGATTAGGCGATACTATGTCTGAAGCTGATCCTATTGCAGGTGAAGGTGTTTACATCTTTAAAGCTTTTAACGGAACTGGTCAGGAAGATGTTTATTACGGGATGCTTAAATTTTCAAATACCACTGCTAGCTCAGTTGCACTTGAGTACAGGATTGGTAATATGTATGCTCATCTACTAGTAATTCGGTAATCCTATTTTCTACGGGCACTACTAAGTGATTAGCAGTGCCCTTTTATATTAAATATTAAAATTATGAAGAGTATTAAAACTGTTTTTTTAACACTGATCATATTATTGTTGTTAATTGGTCAGAAAGGACAAGTGCTTTCGCAAGTAACAGATAGTAAGGATATAGATAATAAAGAGTATGATTTATCCTCTCTGGATTGGAAGCTCTGGGGTTACCGTCCTGAGAGTTGGAAGATGGACTTTAATTTTACCGAACTTACTGGTCCACGGGCTGATTATACCAATATTACTGCAAATGTACCCGGATCGGTACAAAAAGCATTAAAAGATGCCGGGATAATTGAGGATTGGAATATTGGAAATAACTATATAGGTATAGAATGGATTGAAAACCGACATTGGATATTTGTAACAAAATTACCTGATGAGTGGGTAAACAAAGGCAGTGAGATAAACTTACACTGCCTTGGACTTGATGATAACGGGGTTATAATGATTAATGGTAAGGAAGCCGGAAAATTCAATAACACTTTCATTCCTTATAATTTCAATATTACTCCTTATCTGAAAGAAAAAGACAACACCCTTGCAGTAGTCTTTGAATGTCCTCCTTCGTACCTTGGTCAGATAGGATATACATCAAAGATAAAAGAATGGAAACCACGATTCTATTATGGATGGGACTGGATACCAAGGATTGTGCAGGTTGGAATATGGGATAATATAATTCTTGAAGTTCTTGACAAAGAGAGTGCCAGGATGACTGACATTAAGGTTATTACTGATGCTGACAAGATAAAAGATCTCGGAATTTTAAAGATTTCGGCAGAACTAACAGCCCAGGCATTTCATGGAAAAGTCAGGATTCAACTATTAAAAGATTCAGGTGAGCTTGTTATTGATGAAACGGTTCCCGCAACCCAGATTCACGATGGGAAAGTTTGGGCAAATCTGAAAATAAAAAGGTGGTGGCCAAATGGTTCAGGTGATCAGATATTGTATAAACTCATTTGTACCTTGTACGATACCAATGGCAACAAATGTCAGGTTAAAGAGCGCACTGTAGGATTTAAAAATATTGAATGGCTACCGAACCCGGGCTCTAAACCTGGAGCTGATCCATGGCTGTGCAGTATAAATGGCAAATCGGTCTTCTTACAGGGGGTGGACTGGACCCCGATTCGTCCAAACTTTGCAGATCTTACTGAAGCTGATTACCGGAAACTAATAAAAACGTATAAAGACTTAGGTGTAAATATTTTTAGGGTTTGGGGTGGTGGATTTCCGGAAAAGGATTGGTTTTACAATATTTGTGATGAGATGGGAATAATGCTTTGGCAGGAGTTTCCTTTGTCTTCATCAGGATTGGATAATTATCCTCCTGATACACCGGATGAAATATTTATCATGTCAAAAATAGCAGAGAGCTACATCAAGCGTCTGCAAAGTCATGTTTCCCTTTTATTGTGGTGCGGGGGGAATGAGTTATATGAACGAGGAGACGTTGCCCCTGTGAACGATCATCATCCAATGATAAGATGTATGGAGGAGCTTGTTAAAGCGGAAGATCCGGGGAGACGCTTTGTCCCCGCTTCACCTTCTGGCCCGTCAATTTCCGGGGGGTTGGATAATTTTGGAAAGGGTGTATGCTGGGATGTTCATGGACCATGGACACTGCCTTATACTGCTACGGATCATACCATGAATGCTGTCAGAAACTACTGGAGTCATGATGATGCACTTTTTCACTCTGAAGTGGGAGTGGCAGGGGCAATGTCAGTAGAGATGATAAATAAATATCGGGGTAATTTTCAGGCTCTTCCGGCTAATCTTGAAAATCCTCTCTGGAGGCAGGTGAGCTGGTGGATAGAGTGGGGTGATTATCTAAAAGATCATAATGGTGATAAGCCTGAATCACTCGAAGAGTATGTCGCATGGAGCCAGAAACGACAGACAGAAGGTCTTACAATTGCATTGAAAGCAAATAAATCAAGATTCCCAAAATGCGGAGGCTTCATAATATGGATGGGACACGACAGTTATCCATGTCCTGTTAACACTTCGATAATTGATTTTGATGGTAATCTTAAACCTGTTGCCATTGAACTTAGCAAAATATGGAAAGAAAATAAGTAATAGATACAGTTTAATAAAGGGTTAATTAAATAAAAAAAAGGATATGAAGAATACTAGCATAAAAAAAATGACTATCGGGTTTTGCACCCAACAAGTTGTCTATATTGCTAAACATAAGGCGATTACGCACATTTAAGAAAAGTACAGTAATGTACTGGTTATCATTGTGATATAGGTATTTATGGGACTTAAAGCTGATATTCATTTAATTATTTATCGCTAAAATGAGATCGGGATTTAGACTTTTTGCATCTATTCGTATAGAAAAGTTTGTTGAAAGTTTAACTATCTTTAAGATGATGAATGTCAGTGAGATAGTATGTTTTATGTATCTTTGAATTATTCAGGTCATAGATGCTACTAATTAAAGGATTATATATGGACAAATGTAATATTATGAAAAGTAGAATTAACTTAATTTCAAGACTAGAATTACTATTGATTGCTGTTGTTATATTGATGCAATCAATTCAAGGACAAGAATGTACTGCTGCTAAAATTCCTTCTCCGGCTGAGGTGCAGCTCCAGGTAATTGAACCCGCCAACCCATGGAGACCACCTTTTGGTATCGACCGTATTGGCAGATCCTTCAATGTTATTTTGACATTCAAATCAAAAGAAGTGCCATCAGGAAAATTCCTGCTTATTGGTTACCTGAACGGGAAAAAAGTGAGTAGCAAAACTTTACATTTGATAAATAAGACTCCATTTACGGAAAGAGTAACTAAAACCGAAGCTACCGATCAGTTGTCGTTATTTTCTGTTAGCAGCCCAAAGGAAAATAGTATTATTTTTTCAGGAAGCCCAACCATAAATGAAAATATAGATCAGGTTGCGCTATTGTTTACCGGAAACGGGAAAGATCCAGTTGAGCTGGCACGCCAGGAAGTCAGATTAAAAACTTTTGAAGCCGAAGCTGTTGCCAGACCCGATAAAGTAATCAATCCAGTTGACCTGAATACGATTCTGGTTCCCGCTGACTGGCTGCTACTGGAAGGTGGACAAAAAGCATATGTAACTGTAGCTGCACTAAACAGAAGCCAAGATATTTTGACTGCCCGCACCACAGCATGGTACAACTCTGCACCACAAAGAAAAGTGAACGAATCATTGCAATTGAGACAGGGAAACATTGCACAGAAGGACCTGTTAGTCCCGGCATGCTCAAAGACATTGGAAAATGATATTCTGCATGTGTCCATTGTGGATTCTAAAGGCAAGGAATTATGGCACAAAGAAATTAAGGTGATGATTGTTCCAAATAAGCCAGCATTGCCGTCTTTTGGGGCAGTAAAGACAAAGTTACGGTACGACAGTCCCATAATCAACATTGTCGAGGGTAAGAATGTTCCTCTCAACTACAAGGAGTTATGGAAACCTGAATTTGAGGACGTTGTTGTATGTTTACCAAATGGGTCGCGATGGGTCTTCTGGAGAGGGACCAGTTATATCCCAATCTGGGCAGGTAAGTATAATACTGGACTAAGCTATGAATGGGCTGAACGACTTTCTCCAAACGTTGGATTTGCTGATTGCCCTGAACCACTGATGGATAAGGAACTTAGATATGGTCGTGTTGAGATTATAGAGTCCACTGTGGCCAGGATTCACGTCCGATGGAGTTACCAGTCCTGTGATTTCAACTATAAGGTCAATGGCGACTTAGCAGTGGAAGACTACTATTTTTATCCGGACGGTTTTGGAACACGTGTCCTGACACTTACATGTATTCCTGAAGCTGAATATGAAGTGTCGGAATTAATTATCCTTTCGCCTCCGGCTGCATTCCCGCTTGACTTTATGTCCTCTGAACCTATTGATATAATTTCTTTAATGACCGGAGAGAAAGCATCGATTCAATTACCTGAAGTGGATCAGACTTGGAAGAAGATTGGTGATCCGTTAATATATCGTATTCGATTGAATAAGAATGAACCTTTATCCGCTATCAGTTTTAACCCGAATCTTTACAGCAAACCACGTGAGTTTGGTCCATTTTACGATAAAGGATATATTGTGACTCCGACTTACTGGGGAGGACACTGGCCTCTAAGCCGGGGCTTCAACACCGGGAAGGGGATCAATGAATCAATCTGGACTGCCCCGGCCCATAATAGTTTAATGACTTGGGCTTCAAATAGACCGAAACCTTTAAAGAGTACTATTATAGAAACAAAAGATGCTTTTGGCATACTAAAAACCATGAAGGTAGAGACTTGGGTGTGGCTTATTGGCATGACTGATGACAATGACGAAATTCTCTTGCAGATAGCGAAAAGTTTTACGAATCCACCAACATTGGAAGTGAGTGGTGCGAAACTAGATTCTGAACCCTACACCTCCGAACGTCGTGCTATACGTCTTGTTGTGGAGAACAAGACTGTAAACATAATGATCAAGCCTGACAGTTGGTGTGTGAATCCTGTATTTGAATTACAGAATGCAACAAAGAAGCTAAAGGAAGTGAAACTTGGGGATCAGACTATTCCCACTGATAAGTATGCCTGGGATGGTCAAACGCTTTGGTTGAACGCGACAATTAATCAACCGAAAATGCTTGAATTGCACTTTAATGAATAAAAAAATAGCTTTTGTTGCTATAAAAAATATTAAGGCACAGTAAATTCAAATCGCTAATGCAACTTTATTATTCAAAGAAGGGAAAAATACCTCATTTAGTTCTACTTTACCAAATTAAAAAGGAGCCGGTTTGTTTTGTTATATAGCTAATAATTAATATCTTAGAGTAATTATTAATGCATTCTGATTGTTTTGACAATGAAGCCAAAACGAGCAGATAAAAAAAATTTTTCTAACAAAGTCCAACACAAACAAGTTAACCGAGTTCCTAGAAATAGATGAAGATTTTTTTGAAACAATAAATACTGATAATCAAAAAGATAAAAAATTGAAAAGAGGTCGTGGAAGCCAAAAACAAGCCAAAGTTTTAGTCTTAATAGAGTCAACACCGGTAATTGAAAAATCTCAAAAAGACAAACATAAACCCGATAGGATGCCCGGACACATAAAAATGATTGTTATGAGCGACTTAAAAGCTAACGGCATAAATGAACAAATGAAAGCAACTGTTGATCCTGAAACTGTCATTGTTTCCGATGGATATAATAAATTGAAATTAATAGTAAAACAACACGATGTAATCAATACTTCGGAGCTAATTGAAGTTCATAAAGTATTTCCTTGGGTTCATAGTGCAATAGGTAATGCTAAAAAAATACTTGATGGAATTCATCATAGCAATGGTCAAGGTTACCTCCAAAACTACCTTAACGAGTATTTTTATAAATACAATAGAAGATATTTTGGCGAAAGAATATTCGACAGACCACTTATTTCATGTATAGAAAATGGTTAAATCTTAATGGTTGGGTGCAAAAAACGAGAGTCATTTTACTTAATATTACAGAGGTGGCAGCCTTACCCCTCCCAATTGGGTAATGAGAACGAGCCTTATACACAGATGGAAATTTTTAATTCTATCGTAAGTAGTAGTTTTTTTTCAATTACAGAAGGAAAATAAATATGATGATTAATTAAAATAGAAAAGACAATGAATAAAATAGAAAAGACAATGAAAAGAACAATCCCTTTTTTGGTAATTATTTTATTATCATTCCAGAGTTTCTCAGAAACTTATAGCAGAAAAGATTTAGATAATCAAACCGCAGATTATCCCTTTATTTGGGGGGCACAATATTACAGGGCTCCAACTCCTGCGAAGGGAAACTGGGATTCTGACATGAAGCATTTCTCGGAACTGGGGTTTACCGATATTAAATTTTGGTTGCAATGGCGCTGGGCTCAACCGGCAAGTGATGAATACTATTTTGAAGATTTGGACGAGCTAATTGACATTGCCGCAAAGTACAAGCTTCGAGTAACCATCAATGCTGTATTCGATGTGGCTCCGGTTTGGCTTTACAATAAATATCCCGATGCAAAGCAGATCATGAACAACGGTGATACTATTCAACCCTATGCAGAATCTTTTCGTCAAATTGGAGGTTTTCCTGGTCCCTGCTACAATAATCCCGGGGCATTAAAAGAGCGCAAAGCATTTTTTGCCAAGGCGATTAACCATTTAAAGAAACATGAAAACCTCGCATTTTGGGATGTTTGGAACGAACCTGAATTATCGTTTCCACAACGTGCCGGGCAGTTGGAAAAATTAGCTTGCTATTGTGACTACTGTAAAGCCGCGTTTTTAAAATGGCTTCAAAATAAGTACAAAGACCTTGATACACTGAATCAGGTATGGGGCAGAAATTACAAGAGCTGGAACCAGGTTGAATTGCCCAAAAGTACCTCAACCATTAAAGATTTTATAGACTGGAGAGAATTTCAGGGCTATACCATGCTTAAGGAAGCAAAATGGCGTTTAGCCATGACAAAAGAGCTGGATCCAAGTAGAATTTCTTATCTACACGTTGTCCCAAATACCACTGAGCCTTTTAACGCGGTAACCACTTGTATGGACGATTTTGAAGTTTCCAAGTATTGTGATGTATTTGCGGCAACCATGAATAATGGCCCTATCTTCACTCCCCAGGTGGTATCTGCAGCACAAGGTAAAATTTGTTATAACGTTGAAAGTCATATTAATGGCGGTTCTATTACTATGCATCAGGCGGTGATCGGACTAAATGATTTGTTGAATGATTTTCTGCCTCAACTAGCTATGGGGATAAAGGGTTTTATGTTTTGGCAATATCGCCCTGAAATAATAGGAAAAGAGGCACCTGCCTGGGGAGTAGTCAATGTGGATGGCTCGGACAGGAAAGTTACCAAAGCTGCAGAATCCTTTGGTTTAACCATTAAGCCCCATATCGACGCATTGATGAAAAGTTTTCCGAAGCAGGCAGAAGTGGCGATATGGAAGAGTCAAACGAACGAAATTTTCAATTACTGTGAATACGGGAACTTTAATTCTTTGGCAGCATCTGTTAACGCTTTTTCAGACTTCCTGTATATGCATAGCTATGCATTTAACTATGTAAATAGTGCAATGTTAAATGATTTGTCCCAGTATAAAGTACTCATCATGCCTTCTCCTTATTACCTTACTCAACAGGAAGCAGATGCCGTTGATGCATTTGTAAACAATGGCGGGGTACTATTAAGTGAAGCTCATCTTGGGGCATACAATGATAATACAGGACGGCATAATTACAATATGCCAGGATTTGGATTAGATAAAAAGTGGGGAATCAAAGAAATAGAAACTAGCACGACATACAGGCTTAAAATGCCCGAAAAAGAAGAAGTTAATTTACAAGTGGTGTCAGATGTACAGAAATTTTTGAAAGATTTTGGAACTACAGGAGGAAAATATGTACCCATTGCTATGAATAATGGAACGGTACTTTGGGGAGCTTTCCGTTTTGCAAAAATTCAGGCTGATGATGCAACTGCACTTGGATATTTTACCAAAGATTATCCTACCATTATTACAAAAAATATAGGCAAAGGTAAGGTTTACTATTGTGGAACAAACATTGGCGAAGGCAGCCTGAAAGATGAAAGTGGTTTTGATAAATTCTTAAACAGCATTTTGTCTGAAAGTGGTGTTAAAACAGAACTTGATGCCAATATAAAAGACGTTTGGGTAAAAGCACTATATGAAAATGAAAAATTGAATTTTATTGTTATCCGCAATATGGATAAAGAAGCATCTTCAGTTGATTTGAAGTTTAAAGGAAAAGCCAAAGGCTTATTTAGCGGAATTGAAATAAAATCGGGTGAGAGCATTTCTCTGCCCAAAGGCTTTTGCGATTTGTTTGTGGTTGAGTAAGGAGATGATTGTGTAATTAATAAATAATTTTAATAAACTAAAATATATCCTAAATGGATAATAAAAAAAGACAATTAACTGGAATGTTTGAAATGAAAAGAATACAGATATACAATCAAATATTGTTATTTATTTTGTTCGGATTATTGATTCCCCCAAAAATTTATGCACAGTCCCTCAATCAACTTAGTTTGTCGGGTAAATGGAAAGTTACCTGGAATGATGGTAACCATGGCCCCAATGATATTGAGGGGTTTAGTAGTATAAATCCTTTAAAAGACACCCTACGATATATGGATGTTGACGTGCCGATGGACCTTAATGTTGCCATGCAGAAGAAAGGAATGATCGGCGATCTGAACTATGGCATAAACTATTTGTCGGCACGATGGGTGAGTGAGCAGTACTGGCAATATTACAAGCAATTCAGTGTACCCAGGGAAGCTTTAAACAAATCGGTATGGCTGAAATTTGACAGGCTGGATTATTCCGCAAGTATTTACCTGAACGGCAAGCTGATAGGGAGACATGATAACGCTTTTATTCCTTACATGATAAATATAACAGGGAAATTGAAAGAGGGCAAAAATATTTTGACCGTAGGTATAGAGAGTGGACTATATAAGGTATCAGACAAGAATTGTACTGACTATAATAGTTCACTTAATGTTCATCTTAACAAACGGATGTGGTTACGTAAGCCTCAGTATCAGTTCTCATGGGATTGGAATCCGCAGCTGATTAACGTTGGAATTACCGGGGATGTGACTCTTCTTTGGCGAGATGAAGTCAGATTAGATAATATTGTTCCGTGGATAAAGATGAATAATGACCTTTCGGCAGCAGACATTACAATAAGAACGTTCATTGAAGGGACCAAAGACCGAAGTGACCTAACGATCGAAGCAACCCTTGTTGAGACGAATCAGCAGGTTTCCGAGCAAATAATCGCAACTAAGGGAATTAAACCCTATGAACTAAAAATGAACGTAAACCAGCCGAAATTGTGGTGGCCGGTCGGGCAGGGCGATCCAAATTTGTATACACTCAAAGTGACCATAAAAAAGAACGGGCAAGTGATTGATTCCGGAAGCAGGAAAATAGGTTTCAGGAAAATAGAAGTTGACCGATCAAAACACCCGGTTGAAGGGAATTATTTTACAATTAAGGTAAATAATCGTTCGGTGTTTATGAAAGGTGGAAACTGGGTACCTGACGATATGATCTACAGCAAAGTGGATAATAAAAGACTTGAGAAGTTGATAGATATGGCAGTTGATGCCAATTTCAATATTCTCCGGATTTGGGGAGGAGGCCTTTTTGCCGGGAATGATTTGCTAAGGTTGTGCGATGAAAAAGGATTGTTAGTTTGGCATGATTTCCTGTTCGCATGCTCCAAATATCCAGGTGATGATGTTGATTTTTATAATAATGTGAGGCAAGAAATAACCTGGGCTGTTCGTGAATTTGCATATCATCCTTCCTTAATTATTTGGTGTGGCAATAATGAATTGGAATGGGGAACCTGGGGATGGGGATATGCAAATAGCGGGAAGGTAGTCCCCGATTATCTTATATATCACCACCTAATGCCAGTGATCATGAAAGAAGAAGATCCCTACCGGTTTTATTGGCCAAGTTCTCCTTATTCTGAAAATTTTGAATTTCCAAATAGTCCTATAACAGGCGATCAACATCCATGGGGAGTTTCCCTTGGAAAGGATAGTACAAATATATGGGCATACAGAAGTTATGTTGATCGGTTTCCAAATGAAGGAGGAGTATTAGGTGCTAGTTCTCCTGCAACATTACGCCAGTTTCTACCGTCAAATGAACAATTTATCCGGTCGTTTTCATGGGATCTACATGATAACCTAATGAATTTCAACACTGACAAAAAAGGTGTAACCTACAAATTTGTGGAAGACTGGCTTGGTAAAGACTATAAAAAAATGAGTTTTGATGATTATGTCTTTGCCAGCGCGTTGCTACAGTCGGAAGGATTAATGGAGTATATCAATAACTATCACAGACGTATGTACAGCAGTTCAAGTGCCATTTTCTGGATGTACAATGACTCCTGGCCAGTTACTCATGGATGGTCAATTGTTGATTACTATTTACGTAAAAAACTTGCCTACCATCCTGTCCGAAGATCATTTGGACAAATTTGTGTAGTAGTAGCTGAGGAGGGTGACAAGATTAACATCTATGGGATAAATGAAAAACAGCAGGTATGGAAAGGTAAACTTCAGTACGGTCTTTTTGAGACAGATGGAGATGGAAAGTTACCTGTTAAAGAGATTAAAAATGTCAGTTTGCCACCAAATACCTCGACAATAATCGCCTCTTTCGAAAAGAGTGTTTTTGAAAAGGCAGGAGTAAATAATCATGGGGCATTTGCTTTATTGAAAGATAAGGGAAAAATTATTTCACAGCACAGGTTATTCCTGGCTAGATTTAAAGATATTGATCTAATGAAGCCCGAGATTTCAATAAAACAAAGTGGGGACATCGCCATTATTACTTCTCCTGTTTATGTTTGGGGGCTATGCCTTGACATTGATGGAGAATCGGATGTCAGCGACAATTGTTTTGATCTTCTTCCAGGTATCCCTTACCAGGTTAGAATCGGGAAGGGTGAAAAGGTCGAAGTCAAGATGACTGGCAATGACTTATTCACTTTAGAATAAAATGCATTATATTCAATTATATTAGTGTCCGCTAAAAATCATAAAAGGGCATATTGCACCTCTCAATCACTGATGAATAGGTGATTGAAAGGTGTGTTTCTGATTCCAAGCCCCCATTAATCAAAAATTGATAGGTGATTTGGTGGTCTGATGATTTTTTCGATCATCACGTCCCAATCTTTTTCAGGATACTCGAGGATGCTTTTATAGTTTACGTAGTACATCATAAGAATCCTTATCATTGTGGCAAGTCCCGAGAAACTCCAAGACTTCCTCACGCTGCACTTAATCAGCATCAGCAGCAGGTTGGCTATCAATGTACACCAACTTGTATCTTTATAGCATTGGCACTTTCACCATAAAAGTAGCGAAGAGGGAAGTTTTGCTTGAGTTGCTTGAAAAGGGTTTCTATCATCCATCTCTTGCGATAAATATCTATAATATCCTTCTGAGGCATTTCAAAGTCATTATTCAATAGGGATATGAGCTTTTTCTTTTGTATATTGGGATATGTAGTCGACCCTTAAAAAAGGGTTTTCACAAATTATAAATTTATCCGATTGCTAAATTATTTGAGTGATCGGATTTTTTTGAAAAATTACCTCTAATAAAGGCAAAATAGTATAGAGCCAAAGAGCATTCATTGCTCTTTTGAAGTTATATGCGGCAGCAGCTAGCATAATGTTAATAGCATCACCTAGATATTCCGGAGCATCGTGGGTCAGTTTCCAAATAAAAAAGTTAGTTTTCAATTAATTTTTTTATGGTATTTGGCACTTTAATAAGTACTAAGTGTCTGTAAATAATTAACCTTTACAATATGATAAAAAGTTGTATCTTTGCGTCATGAAAAACTCAGAGAGAAAATTAAAAGAAAAAATTGACAATTTTATTCCTCATTTAAATGAGCGCCAAAAGCGAATCTACCT
>JAENWH010000165.1 GCA_016650135.1 Peptostreptococcaceae bacterium | reverse complement strand
TTTATTATCTGAGATTGCAAGAATTTTTCTTGGACAAACTGAAATACAAAGTCCGCATCCAACGCAAAATTCTTCTCTAAATTCTACATTACATTTAATAGCCATCAAGGGTTTTCCTTTTGTAATTCATATCTTTGAACAAACTTAATGATATTCGTTAAAACAAGATTTACTGGCGTATCAATCCCCATAGATTTTCCTTCTTTAACGATAGCTCCATTGATCATTTCAATTTCAGTTTTATTTCCTTTTATTACATCTTGAAGCATGGATGATTTATTTACTGCTGTAGCCTTACAAACATCCTTTGTATGGCTAACCGGATCTGTAAAACTTAATTTTATACCTTTGCTTTCCGCAACTTTCATTGCTTCAATCACTGCAAGTTCAAGCAGCTGTTCAATTTCCGGATAATCCAACAACCTTCCGTTTTCAACTCGAGTAATTCCAGTCAAGGCATTAATTCCCACATTTATTAATAATTTATCCCATACAAGACCAACAACATTATCAGAAACAGTCGTTTCAATACCGGCTTCGTTGAAAACTGATTCTATTTGTTTAATTCTTTCTGTTATTTCCCCTGTTAATTCACCAATTATTGTTTTTCCAGCTCCGGCATGCCGCATTTTACCTGGATTAATCATTGTTGCTCCGTGCGCTGTAGTTCCTGCTAGAACATTTTTGGAGCCAATTGCGTCACTAATTATTTCAATATTACCCAAGCCGTTTTGAAGAGTAATAGCCGTAGTATCAGACCCAAATATTAAATAATTCTTTATCATAGCTTCCTTAGTCAGCGTTGATTTGACGAAAATAATAGCGAGATCAACAGGACCAATAGAAGTAGGATCATTTGTTGCAATAAGGCCTTTATATTTTACAATAGTACCATTTTCTTCCATAATCAATCCGTTTTTATTAATTGCATCTATATGCTCCTGCCAGACATCAAGGAAAAAAACCTGATTTGATTTTACTTTTGATAGTTTAGCCCCATAAAGGCATCCCATGGCTCCTGCCCCAACTATTGCAATTTTCATAATTCCCCCAATATTAATTAAAGTTGAATATAATTTATTATATGATATATCCCATCTTTTTTGATATGTTTGCTGCGGCATCTTTAATCAATGCGGCGTAAGATATTCCATTATCAGCCTTATCGTATCTTGACTTAGGGAATGATATGCTGATGGCGGCTATCGGCTCACCTTTATAATCAAATATTGGTGCACCAAATGAAATCAAATCATTAACATATTCTTCATTATCGATGGAATAACCTAGTTTATGGCATTTATCCAACCTTCTTAAAAGTGTTTCCTTGTCAAGAGAGGTGTTTTTAGCGTATCTCATAAACTCAATCTGATTCATAATGTTTTCTCGTTCAGTTTCATTCATATGTGATAAAACAGCCTTCCCCAGCCCTGTGCAATGCATTGGAATTGATGTTCCAACTTTTATACTTACCTTAATTGCGGATTTCCCTTCTTTTTTATCTACATAAACTATTTTATTGTCTCTGACTATACCCAGGTTAATACTTTCTCCTGTCTCTGCTGATAATGATTCTATATATGGCCTTGCAGCCTCAAACAACCCTGTCTTTGTTATTACATTTTGACCTATTTCAAACAATTTAATACTGTTAGAATATTTTTTAGTCTCCAGGTTTTGAGTAACATATCCAATATCTTTTACGGTATTGATTAACCTGTGAACTGTTGCTTTATCCATTACCAGTATTTTGCTTAGTTCTCCAATACTTAAAGAACCCGCTTCATCGAGGGCTTCAATAATTGCAAAAGCTTTTATGATAGATTTTACAGTATTTGTGTTTTTAATATTTTCCATAAACAGCATTCCCCTTCGTTTCATTATGTGAAATAATGTTTCAAAATATCTTTTGATAGTATTCTACTTCTATTTTTAATAAAAATCAACTCAAAAAATAAAAAAAATCCCGACATGCCGTCAGGATATAATTCACACCCTATCATAGATAGGGGGGTACTCTGTCACTAATTCTGTCTTCCTCCATAAGGAGGCATGACATCCAATAGATGAACCCGAATTCCCAAGGTCAATTTGTAGGTTGAATTATAAATCCTTAACGAACACTTCAGGACATTATATGCACTTCCTTTTACTGTTCTTATTGTACCATAATCAGATGAAAGAATCAATAAGCAGAGATTGATAAGATTTCTCAAAATTTGCTCCATTCTGTCAACGTCTCCAAGTACAATAGAATGTTCTGTTTTCTTATCAAAAATAATAGTGTCATTCTTTTCTTTACAATCGGGAAAAAGATTGAATTGACCCACGAAGAAACTACATTAATCGGCGAAACTCTTATCTTCCTACTTATGGTAACAAAAGTTGAAGGGGAAAGTGTTTTTCTTGATATTACTGTTAGCGATTCCGTCGGCGTAATATGCTGTGGAAAATATGAAAGAGCCATTGTTGACAAAAATGGGTTAATTAATAATGCTTGTGAAAGATCTGCTAAATCCGTCTGATTATATGCGAATTTATGTTTATCACATGATTATCATCACTGGAACAAATCTTTTACATTTTTTTTAAATTTCTTGTTTAGAGAATGCTTGAATTCAACGATTATTCTTCATTTAAATCAATGGTACAATTATGATAGACCTTCTGCACATCATCGTTCTCTTCGAGGATATCTATCATCTTTTTCAGGTTCTTTATATCATATTCGTTTTCCGGAGTTATATCCACTGACGGGATATACTCAATATCCGATTCTAGAAGTTCATATTCGTATTTCTTAAGAGCTTCAACAACATTGTCAAAATCCTCAACTGAAGTTTGAATTTCAAAACTGTCTTCGTAATTGATCATATCTTCCATACCGGCTTCAAGAGCTGTTTCCATCAAGGAATTCTCATTAACAGTGTCTGTTTTTTCTATGATAATGATGCCCTTTCTTTCAAACATATAGGATACACATCCACGAACTCCCAGGTTGCCGCCATATTTATCAAAAGCGTGTTTCATTGCCGCAGTTGTTCTGTTTTTATTATCAGTCAGAATATCAACGATAACTGCAACTCCTCCAGCGCCATAACCTTCAAAGCTTTCCTCTTCATAGACTTCGCCGGCAAGTTCGCCGGTTCCTTTTTTTATAGCTCTTGCAATACTATCGTTAGGCATATTGATTCCCTTTGCTTTCTCAATAGCATGCTTAAGAGAAAAATTATAATCCGGGTCGCCCCCACCTTTTGCTGCTACTGTGATTGCTCTTGAATATTTTGTAAAACCTGCCGCTCTTTTTGAATCTTGTGAAGCCTTTCGGCCTGCAATTGTGCCGTGTCTTCCCATAAAGACACCTCCTTAACATATTTTTATTACTTAATAATTATACACTATTTTTCATTCTATTTCAAAGGCTAATTGCTTTTGTTCGTGTTTTTATGTGCTGTTGCCATCATAAGTTTGATTCTGTTCAGCTGATTAACATCACTGGAACCTGGATCGTAGTCTATTGCAACTATATTTGTTAAAGAATTATAATTTCTTAAAGGCTTTATCATTCCTTTACCGGATACATGGTTGGGTAAACAGCCAAATGGCTGCAAACAGACAATATTTTCAACGCCACTGTCAATCAACTCAAGCATTTCTCCTGTCAGTAGCCAGCCTTCACCGCACTGGTTGCCTAATGAAATTATTTTTTTCGCCTTTTCAGCAATTTCATTTATATACACCGGCGCTTCAAAGCGATTACTTTCTGATAGTTCTTTTCTTAACGGTTTTCTGAAAAATTCAATAATTAAAATACCAATCCAGTTTATAAGCATGGTGCTGTATTTCCCGGATAAATGTTTAAAGTTAAATTCTTTACTATGCATGCCATATAAGAAAAAATCTATTAAATCAAGCACAACAGCTTCTCCGCCTTCCTGCTCAATTATCCCCACAATGTCATTATTAGCATTAGGATGGTACTTGACCAGTATTTCTCCAACTACTCCAACCTTTGGTTTCTTGATGTTGTTTAGTCTTATTTCATCAAAATCTTTAACAATTGCCTTTATGTTTTTTTTATATTCTCTAAGGCGTCCGTTTTTAATATTTTTCTTTACGGCAGCTGACCATTTTTCATAAAGTGACTCGGCAGAACCTGCTTCAAATTCATAAGGGCGAGTGGCATAAAGAACTCTCATTAGAAGATCCCCATAAACCAGGCCCATTATTCCCCTCTTAATAATAGAAAAACTGATGTTAAAACCTGGGTTCCTTTCAAGACCTATAAGATTTATTGATATGACAGGGATTTGTTCCATTTTCAAATCTATTAATGCTTTTCTTAACAGAGCAATATAGTTGCTTGCTCTACAGGGTCCACCTGTTTGAGACATGAAAATTGCAGTTTTATTTAAGTCGTATTTTCCCGATTTAAGAGAAGATATTATCTGACCCAATGTAATAATCGTTGGATAGCAGGCATCATTATTAATGTATTTCAACCCTTCATCTATAGCATTTTTGTCAACTGAAGGCAACAAAGCAACCTTATAACCACTGTTTGATAAGGCAATCTGCAAAAATTGAAAATGAATTGGAGATAACTGAGGCAGTAAAATAGTATATTCCTTTTTCATTTTTTTGCTGAATATTTTTCTTATAAAAGGCAATTCGTTATCAATGTATTTAATATTATTTTTTTCTCGTTCTTCAAGCGCAGCTTTTAACGATCTGATTCTAATTTTGGCCGCTCCCAGGTTGCTGCCTTCATCGATTTTTAAGGCGGTATAAAGATTATTATTCTTTGACATTATTTCTTCAACCTGATCAGTTGTAACTGCATCAAGCCCACAACCAAAAGAAGTCAACTGAACTATTTCTATGTTACTGTTTCTTCCCGCGAGAATGGCTGCCTTATAAAGCCTGGAATGATACATCCATTGATCAAGAACTCGAATTGGCCTTTGCATTTTGACAAAATGAGAAACAGAGTCTTCTGTTAAAACTGCCATATCAAAAGTTGTAATCAGTTTATCGATGCCATGATT
>JAENWH010000028.1 GCA_016650135.1 Peptostreptococcaceae bacterium | reverse complement strand
CTTTTTGATTAAAAATAGCTATTGCTTTTCCCAAAATAGTACCTCCTACTGTTTTTATATTGTCTTTAATTATATATCACTACAAACTTTTTCACCACATGTTTTTTTGTCAAATTAACTTGTTTCACGTGAAACATTAAAAAAAGAGCCGTTAAAATAATTATTTTAACGGCTCTTTGGAAGGAGTTCCGGCTTTTCTCGGGTATTCCATCGGTGTGTTCTTTATTTTGTTTATAATTATTATTTTATGATCTAATCCAAGATTTTCAATTGCAACAGCTCTTTCGCCTGCCAATTTACCCCCCATAAGGCTTATAGACTTTTGGCCTTCATCCAACTCTCTTTTGAAATCCGAGCCTTTATAGGCTAAAAGGCTTCCACCTACTTTAATAAACGGCATAGTGTATTCAGCTAATACTGCGATGTTCGCAACCGCTCTAGCGACGCATAGATCATATCTTTCTCTGTGTTTACGGTCCCTTGCCAGATCCTCTGCTCTTCCATGCAGTGTTACAATATTATTGATTCCAAGTTCTTTACAAAGCTCATCTATAACATTAAGTCTCTTCTTCAGCGAGTCCATCAGGACAAACTGTTTTTCAGGAAAAACTATGGCGAGCGGAATACCTGGAAATCCCGCTCCTGTTCCTACATCTATTATTTTATCGGCTCTTTGCAGTTCATTGAACTCATAGCAAAGCAACGAATCAATATAGTGTTTTCTGATAAATTCACCCTTATCCGTGATTGCAGTCAGATTAATCTTTTCATTCCATTCCAGAATGCCTTCCATATATGCTTGAAATGTTTTGAGCATTTTCGTTGAAGTCTCAATTTTTAACTGTTCCAGCGCCATTTTCAGCTGATTCATTTCAGTCTCCTCTTCTTCTTTCCCTTTACTTTCCTTTTCTTCTTTCCCTTTCCAGGTAAATCAAAAGGACGTTAATATCCGCTGGGGATACGCCTGATATTCTTGAGGCCTGTCCAAGAGATAATGGCTTAAATTGGTTTAACTTCTGAAAAGCTTCTATTCGAAGACCCTCTATTTTAGAATAATCCAACTCCTGGCTGATAATTTTGCCTTCCAGTTTCTTAAATCGTTCAATTTGTTTAATTTGCTTATTAATATAACCTTCATATTTAATATGAACCTCTATTTGCGTTTTACCATGGCTTGATATATTAGGCTGGTCTTTATCTATTTCGGCCAGCAGATCATAAGTAATCTCAGGTCTTTTTAACAGGTCTGCCAGAGAAATTTTATTTTGAAGCGGCGTGCTGCCGGTTTTTTCCATAAAATTAAGAACCTCATTTGGAAACACAATCGTTTCCTCTAATCTTTTCTTCTCCTTTTCTACCTGCTTTGCTTTTTCTAAAAATTTGGTATATCTTTCCATATTTACCAATCCAAGGGAATATCCTTTCTCTGTAAGTCTTGAATCAGCATTGTCCTGCCTTAATACTAGCCTATATTCAGCTCTCGACGTCATGATTCGATATGGCTCATTAGTCCCTTTGATAACCAAATCGTCAATTAGAACGCCAATATAAGCCTCACTTCTATCTAAAACGAAAGGTTTTTTACCATTTATTGTCAGGCTGGCATTTATTCCTGCTACAAGCCCCTGAGCGGCTGCCTCTTCGTACCCGGAACTTCCATTAAACTGCCCCGCGCAAAAAAGATTTTTTATTTGTCGGGATTCCAAATTAATTTTCAAATTTAAAGGATCAATGCAGTCATACTCAATTGCATACGCCGGCCTGATAATTTTGGAATTTTCAAGACCTGGTATTGTTTTATAAAAAACTTCCTGCACATCTTCAGGAAGTGAAGACGACATTCCCTGAATATACATTTCATCAGTACTTCTTCCTTCCGGTTCAATAAACGTCTGATGTCTTTCTTTTTCTGAAAACCTGTTTACTTTATCCTCTATTGATGGACAGTATCTAGGACCAATGCCTTCTATCTGTCCTCCAAAAAGAGCGGATCTATGAAAATTATCTCTGATTATCTGATGAGTTTTTCCATTTGTATACGTTAACCAGCAACTTACCTGTTCACATTCTAATTCATCATTCATAAATGAAAACGGAACAATTTTCTCGTCACCTGACTGTTCTTTCATTTTACTGTAATCTAAACTTGAACCCAATATCCTTGCTGGTGTTCCCGTTTTAAATCTTCTTAGTTCTATTCCATGTTTCTTTAAATTATCAGCCAGTTCCATTGACGGCGACAACCCATTTGGTCCGCTAAAAAACGACCACTCTCCAATGAATATCTTACCTCTTAAAAAGGTTCCAGTTGCAATGATTACTGCTTTTGCTCTATAGGCGGCTCCCGTGTTAAGAAGAACACCTCTTACCTGCCCTTCTTCCACAATTAAATCAATAACCTCACCCTGCTTTAAATCAAGGTTCTTTTCTTTTTCAATTGTCTTTTTCATTTCCTCGTGGTATCTTACTTTGTCAGCCTGCGCTCGCAACGAATGAACAGCAGGGCCTTTCGCGGTATTCAACATTTTACTTTGAATAAAAGTTTTGTCAATATTAATTCCCATCTCGCCGCCCAGTGCATCTATTTCTCTTACAAGGTGTCCTTTCCCTGTCCCCCCGATGGAAGGGTTGCATGCCATCATGGCCACTGCCTCAAGATTAATTGAAAGCATCAGCGTTTTTTCCCCCATACGTGCAGCAGCAAGTCCAGCCTCACATCCGGCATGACCTGCTCCTATTACTATAACATTATAATCTTCCATTAATATCGGTTTCATGTTACCCTATTTTCCCAGACAAAATCTTTCAAAGACTTCATCTATTATATTTTCCGAAAATGTTTCTCCAATGATTTCTCCAAGCAGCTCCCATGCTGTCTTTACATCAATTTCTAAAAAGTCCATAGCCACAAAAGCTTCAGTCTGTTCAATTGCCTCATTTATTGCCTCACCCGCTTTTTCAAGTAAGTTCTTCTGCCTTACATTTGAAACCAGCATGCTTTCTCCCTGCCTTACCCTGCCACCGTAAACCAGTTCCCCTATCTCTTTTTCTAGAGCATCAATTCCTGCTCCTTCAGTTGCTATTGTGAGAATCACCTTGGCTTCAGGAATTAATTTCTCTATTTGTTTTGTATCAATTTTCTGTTCAAGATCCCCTTTATTAATTAAAACAAGGCTTTTTCTTTTTCCTATTATTTCAATTATTTCTCTATCTTCCCTAGAAAGCTCACTGCTGCCATCTAGAACAAAAATTATTAAATCCGCTTTATTAAAAGATTCCTTACTTTTTTCTATCCCGATTTTTTCTATTGTATCTTCAGTATCTCTTATTCCGGCCGTATCCGTCAGTTTAATTGCGATACCTTTTATTGACAGGAACTCCTCAATTGTATCTCTTGTTGTTCCTGGAATTTCCGTAACAATTGCCCTGCTTTCACGAAGCAATGCATTCATTAATGATGACTTTCCAACATTTGTTTTCCCAATGATTGAAACTGCAAGTCCTTCTCGAATTAACCTTCCCGTATCCGCTGTAGACATTAAAGTTTCAATCATATCGCTTATTAGCAATAGGCTTTTTTTAATCTCTTTATATGTTAATTCTTCTATATCTTCGTCTGGATAATCAATGTTAACCGCTAGTTTAATCAGCAAATCCAAAAGCATTTTTCTTATTTCTAAAACTTTTTTAGAAAGAGATCCTTCCAGTTGATCGATGGAAATTTCAAAGCTTTTATCACTCTTGGCTCTGATTAAATCTATAACCGCTTCGGCCTGGATCAAATCCAGCCTGCCATTTAAAAAAGCTCTTTTCGTAAACTCTCCCGGCTCGGCTAGTATTGCTCCTTTACTTAAAACCAGCTCTAAGGTTTTTCTTAAAGAAATAATACTTCCATGGCAATTAATTTCCACAACATCTTCTGTTGTATAGGTCTTCGGTCCCTTCATATATGAAACCAATACTTCGTCAATAATTTTGCCCGTATCCCGATCCATTATATGACCATATGTTAGGTATCGATTTTTTACAAGCTTATCATTTATTCCAACAAAAATTTGGTCAAGGATTTCCTTGGCCATTTCTCCACTAATTCTTACAATTCCTATTCCACCCTCTCCATAAGCGGTGGCAATTGCTGCTATTGTATTTTCCATTGTTCTCCCCAGAGTTAAAAAATAACCCGTGTAAACACGGGTTATCAGTTTATTTTAAGTCTATTATAACCCTTCTGTATGGTTCTTCTCCCTCACTGCGTGTTGTGACTTCCGGGTTGCTCTGCAGCGTTGCATGAATTACCTTTCTCTCATAAGGATTCATTGGCTCAAGCCTTACACTCTTTCTTGACTTTGTAACCTTTAACGCAAGCCTGTTCGCTAACTGTTCAAGGGTTTTCTCTCTTTTTTGTCTATAATTTTCAGCATCTACGACTACCTTTATGTATTTGCCATCACCTTTGTTTGCAACAAGACTTGTTAAATACTGAATAGCATCTAAAGTTTGCCCTCTTTTGCCAATAATCGTTCCAGAATCTTTACCTTCTATGTCAACATAAATGATGTCTTCATTCTCTTTTGCTTCAAGGGTAACTTCAAGCCCCATTTTCAGAGTTATCTCTTTTAAAAATGTCAGAACCTTGTTATCTTCTGCAACCGGCACTAAATTTTCAGGTTTTTCCTGCCTTAATCCTTCGAAATTTGTTTCTTTCTTATGAACTTCAAAAAACGGCTTTGTTCTAGGCTCTTCTCTGATTGTTCGAGCTTCTTCCTTTGCTGATCGTGCTTCTTCCCGGACTGTTCTTGGCTGTTGTCTGACTGATCTAGCTTCTTCTTTTATTTCAGGAGCTTTAACCTTCTCAGGCTTATAAGTTTTTTTCTCAACTCTTACTTTTGCCAGCTTTGATCCAATTCCGAAAAAACCCTTTGAAGGTTCTTCTAAAACTATAATCTCTACCTGTTCTTTTGTTAGTTTAAGATCTAATAGGGCTAATTCAACTGCGTTTTCAACGCTTGTTCCCCATTTTTCTGAAAAATCCATATGTGATTTCCTCCACGCTTCTTATTTTTTTTCTTTCATTTTCTTTCTTAATTTATTAAGACGCATATTAAACAGTATCTGCATTGAAGTACCTACAAACCAGTAAAGTGCCAGGCCTGCAGGAAAAGACCTACCCATCCAAACAATCATAACAGGGAAAAAATATTTCATTATACTTGTCATAGAAGACATTGGATTATTAGGATCTACAGTTGTTTGACTTTGGGTCTGAGAAAATGAAATATAAGTTGTAATTCCAGCTCCAAGTGGTAAAATCCAAGCATCTGGCTGACTTAAATCACTAATCCATATGAAAGTCTCATGTACTGCAAGCATCATATCCGGATTTGCAATATATGTCATTGGATTTCTAAGTAATACAAAAAGCCCAAAAATAATTGGCATTTGTATCAGCATTGGCAGACAGCCACTCATTGGATTATATTTTTCATCTTTATAAAGTTGTGACAATTTTTCATTTAATATAACTTTATCATGGGAAAATTTATTTTGAATCGCCTTTATTTTTGGCTGCAAATCTCCCATTTTGGCTGTTGATTTAATTTGATGTGCATAAAGGGGATATAATAACAACTTTATTATTATTGTAAAAACAATAAGTGATATCCCATAATTTTGAATAAATCCATAAAGCAGATTAAGTAGCATACCCATCGGCCGTGCTATATAACCCATAATTGTAATATACATTAATTTCCTCCACTATTTTAAAGGATCGTATCCTCCCGGATGAAAAGGATGACACTTGAGAATTCTTTTTATTCCTAAAAAGCTACCCTTGAATGCTCCATACTTTTCAACTGCCTGAATAAAATAAGTTGAACACGTTGGATAAAACCGACAAGCAGGAGGGAAAAATGGAGATACAAGAGCCTGATATCCCTTTATTAACATTACTAATATATTTTTCAGAAATTTCACCTTCTTATTTGCTTGTTTCCAACAGTTTTCCTCTATTAGACGCAGATTTTAACGATTTAAAAACTTCCTGGCACTTTATACCGTTTATGGTATTTCGCCCTATAATTATTAAGTCGTATCCTGTTCTAAATTCTTTTTCTAGTTCTCTAAAGCTTTCCTTCATCAGTCGGCGTGCTCTATTTCTAAACACACTATTACCAACCTTTTTGCTTGCTAAAAAAGCGACCCTGTTGTATGTTAAACCATTTTTTTTGTAAAACAGCACCACATATTTGTCACCAACAGATTTTCCTCTGCTGTACAGCATAGAAAAATCCTTTTTTTTGCGTAAAACATTCGGTTTTAGCATTTCTCACCATATTGAAGAGTATCCTTTAAACAAAAAGACCACGTTTGCGGTCTCTATGCTGTCAACTCTTTTCTTCCTCTTGCTCTTCTTCTCTTTAATACATTTCTACCGTTTTTTGTCTTCATTCTTTTTCTAAAGCCATGTTCCTTTTTTCTTTGTCTTACTTTTGGTTGATAAGTTTGCTTCATATCTAAAACACCTCCTTGCTTAATATTTAAAGATATATTTTACTGCGATATCTAAATTTCAACTCGCATACATGCCTTATAAGTATACCCAACCGCCCAATAAAAGTCAACTGATATATAAACTAATAAAAATATATTTATGAATTAAAATGCTTTGTTTCCCATTTTAAAGTGTTTTATATCTATATATTGTAGCACTTGTTAAAACTATGCACAATATTATCCACAACTTGTGGATAACTTTTTTAATACTTGGTTTTTACCCTTAAAATATTCCCCTTGCCTGTGGATAACTTTTTTTGTATTATATAGATACATCAATTCTACATAATTCAAAAAAGGAAGCAATAATGAAAAATTTTAAGAATAACTGGTTAAAAGTCCTTGATGTCCTTTCAAAAGAGACCACTGAGGTAGGTTACAGTACTTGGTTTGTACCAATTACACCGATTCGAATCGACGATGCAGATAACAAAATTTATCTTGATCCATTTAGCGAACTAAATCTTAATATTTTAGCTGCACGCTATTTACCTTTACTTGAAAACGCTATTTATCAGGTTTTCAAGAAAAAATATACCGTTGTATTTGAATTTCATGAAGAAGAAGAAGATTCTTCCTATCTTGGTCTTGGCGAAAACTTCAGAGAAGAATATTATTTAAATCCAAGATATAATTTTGGAAGCTTCGTCGTTGGTGAAAATAATAAATATGCTCATGCTGCAGCTCAGGCTGTTGCAAAAACCCCTTCTGATGCGTACAATCCATTATTTATATATGGTGATTCCGGCCTTGGAAAGACACATCTAATGCATGCAATAGGACATTACATATTACAGAATCATCCAAAATTAAAGGTTCTTTATGTTTCTTCCGAAATGTTCACAAACGAATTAATCAAATCTATAGGAGAAAGAAAAACTATTGAATTTAGAAACAAATATAGAAGTATAGATGTTTTATTAATAGATGATATTCAGTTTATAGAAGGAAAAGAAGGAACACAAGAAGAGTTTTTTCATACCTTCAATACTCTATATGAAGCAAATAAACAGATTATTATATCAAGCGACCGACCTCCAAACAGGCTGACAAACATTGAGGATCGTTTGCGTTCAAGGTTCCAGTGGAATTTTATTGCAGATATTCAGCCTCCTGATTATGAAACAAGAGTTGCTATATTAATAAAAAAAGCAACACTGGAAAATATTGAAATTACAAATGATTTAATTGATGTTATTGGATATATAGCGGAAAAAATTAAATTAAACATCAGAGAACTTGAAGGTGCTTTCACTCGTGTCGTTGGTTATGCAAGTCTGGTGGATGAAAAAATTAATGTTCCTTTTGCTAAAAATGTATTAAAAGACGTGCTTTCATCAGAAGAAACAGCAATTAATCAGGAAAATATTAAAAAAATGGTGTGTAAACACTTCAATATCAAGGTTTCTGAAATGGAATCTGCAAAAAGAGATAGGAGTATCTCTTTTCCAAGACAAATAGCCATGTACCTCTGCAGAGATATGACAGATTTATCGCTTCCTAAAATTGGTGCTGCTTTTGGAAAAAGAGACCATAGTACAGTTCTTCATGCCTGTGATAAAATTTCAACAGAAATAAAAAGTAATCCATCTATTAAGGATATTGTCACTTCATTAAAAAAACAGCTGAAAGATAATTAATGCACTCCGAAAAGAATAACTTTTTATAGTTATCAACACTTTATCCACAGGAATACCCGTTGCTGTTAAACGTTTTGAAACACTTATACACATATCCACAGGCCCTACTACTACTATTACTAAAAATAATATAAGAAAAAAAAGGAGATTTTATATGAAATTCACTTGCAGTCAGCAACAATTATCAAGAGCAATTAATACTGTTTCAAAAGCAGTTACGGCTAGAACCACAATACCAATTCTTAAAGGAATATTAATTAAAGTCACCAAAGATGGAATATTAACTTTATCTGCATCTGATTTAGATTTAAGTATAGAAAAAAAAATCAATGTGAATACAGAGGAAGAAGGTTCAGTTGTAGTACTTTCTAAACTTTTTGGAGACATTATTAGAAAACTGCCAAATGAAAATATTGAAATAGAAAAAATAGCAGAAAATAATATCAATATTAAATGTTCTTCTTCGGAATTCACAATTGTTGGATTATCTCCTGATGAGTTTCCAAATATTGGAGAAATAGAGAGTAATTATAGAATATTATTAAACAAAGATATATTTAAAGAAATGATAAAGAAAACGGTTTTTGCTGCAAGCATAGATGAATCAAAAGGTATTATTGTAGGAGAGTTAATTGAAATTGAAGAAGATTCAATCAATATGGTCGCATTGGATGGTTTTAGAATGGCGGTAGCGAGAGAAAAAATTATAAATAAAGAGGAAAAGAAAATAATAGTATCAGCAAAAATACTGAATGAAATAAATAAAATAATAAGTGAAAGTGAAGAAGGAGAAAATATAGAATTAATATTGGATAATAAAAAAGCAGTAATATTATTGGAGTCCACAAAAATAGTTTTAAGATTGTTAGATGGAGAATTTATTAAATATAGGGATATAACACCAAAAGAATTTAAAACAATTGTAATTGTTAATAAGGTTGATTTTATGGAAAGTGTTGAAAGAGCTTCACTTTTAGCAAAAGAAGGAAAAAATAATTTAATAAAACTGGCTATACTTGAAAATAATATGATTATAACCTCAAAATCAGAGGAGGGAAATGTAAAAGAAAATGTTATAATAAGTAAAGATGGTGAAAATTTAGAAATAGGTTTTAATTCAAAATATTTATTAGATGCATTAAAATCTATTAACACAGAAGAAATTAAAATTGAATTAAACACAAGTATAAGTCCTTGTTTAATAAAACCAATTGAGGGGAATGAATATGAATATTTAATTTTGCCGGTTAGATTAACAGGAAATTAAGGAAAACAATATGTATATTAAAAAAATAGAACTTAATAATTTTAGAAATTATATTCACCTTGATATGGATTTTCATAAAAAGGTGAATATTTTACTTGGGAAAAATGCACAGGGAAAGACTAATTTAATAGAGGCTATTTATTTGACATCTATTGGAAAATCCTTTCGCACAAATAAGGATCATGAAATGATAGGGTTTGATGGAGAATTTGCCAGAGTTAAAGTATCAGCGGAAAAGAACGAAGAACCTTTAGAATTGGAATTACTGATAAAAAAAGAAGGAAAAGAAGTAAAAAAAGAAGGATATAAATTGTCAAAAACGTCTGAGATGCTTGATAATATTTATATAGTTGTTTTTTCTCCGGAAGATCTGAGAATAGTGAAAGATGAGCCGGAAAAAAGAAGAAAATTTATTGATAGAGAACTTAGTCAGTTAAAACCGGTTTATTATAATAATTTATCAAGATATAAGAAAATTTTACAGCAGAGAAATGCTCTTTTAAAAGAAAAAAACGTAAAAGAAGACAGTTTGAAGGTCTGGGATATTTCTCTTTGTGAGGTCGGTTCCAAAATAATAAGGCAAAGAAAAGAATTTATTGAAAAAATTAATTTGATAAGCAAGGAGATTCATAAAGAAATAACCAATAATAAAGAAATTTTAGAAATAATTTATGAAGCAAATATTGAATATATTGAAAATATGGAAAATCAAAAGGATATTTATTTAAAAAAGCTGGAAAAAAGCTGGAAAAATGATATTTATAAAGGAAATACAAGTATTGGACCTCATAAAGATGATTTAAAACTGCTTGTTAATGGAATTGATATTAGAAATTATGGATCTCAAGGGCAGCAAAGAACTGCTGCCTTATCATTAAAACTGGCAGAAGTAAAACTGATTGAAGAAGAGAAAAGAGAAAAGCCAATATTACTTCTTGATGATGTTTTATCCGAACTTGACAGTACAAGGCAAAAGTATTTGATAAGCTCGTTAAAGGATCTTCAAATATTTATTACAACAACTGAAATAAGTGAATTTCTGGAGAAAAATCTACCTGAAAAAAACATATATACGGTGAAAGATGGTAAAGTGAAAATAAGGCGACATATATAGAAAGTTAAGATATGCGAATTAGCGCCTAAATACGGCCGTTGACTAATGAAAACAGTATTTACTTCTTTTTTACATTTATTTTTAATATAGAGTTAAAACGCTTGAAAATTTAGACGAAATATAGTACAATGTATCATGGTATAAGAACAAAATTTAATTATGAGGTGATAAAAAAAAATGAGCAATGAAATAAATAAAGATCAGTACAATGCAGCCCAGATTCAAGTGCTTGAAGGTCTTGAAGCAGTTAGAAAAAGACCAGGTATGTACATAGGAACTACAGGATCCAGAGGATTACATCATCTTGTATATGAAGTTGTTGATAACAGCGTTGATGAAGCTTTGGCAGGCCATTGCAGCCTGATTAATGTAACAATACAAAGCGATAATTCAATTACAGTAGAAGATGACGGCAGAGGAATGCCGGTTGATGACCATCCAAAGCTTGGAATACCAGCTGTTGAAGTTATTCATACAATTCTTCATGCCGGCGGAAAATTTGGCGGTGGAGGATATAAGGTTTCTGGTGGACTCCATGGAGTTGGGGCATCTGTTGTGAATGCGCTTTCATCAGAAATGGAAGTTGAAATAAAAAGAAATGGAAAAATATACAGACAAACCTATAGCAAGGGAAAAACTACATCTAAACTGACAGTGGTTGGCGAATCAAGAAAAACAGGTTCAAAAACACATTTTGTACCAGATCCGGAGATTTTTGAAGAAGTGCTTTTTGATTATGCAACACTTGAACACAGATTAAGAGAGATGGCTTTTTTAAATAGAGGGATTAAGATTACAATAAAGGATGAGAGGGAAGGTCAAAAGAAACAGGAAACTTTTCACTACGAGGGGGGCATCAAGGAATTTGTTAAACATCAAAACAAAAATAAAGAAGTTATTCATCCTGACATCATCTATTTTGAATTTAAAAAGAACAACATGGAAGTTGAAATTGCAATGCAGTATACAGATCGTTACAACGAACTGATACTTTCCTATGCAAATAATATCAATACTCCTGAGGGCGGAACCCATATGATAGGATTCAAATCTGCACTCACGAGGGTTTTTAATGAATACGCAAAACGGAATAAATACATAAAGGAAAATGATGATGCACTTGCAGGAGAAGATGTGAGAGAAGGCTTAACAGCTATTATTTCTATTAAACTGGAAAATCCTCAATTTGAGGGTCAAACAAAGACCAAACTTGGAAACAGTGAAGTTAGAGGATTTGTGGAAACTTCAACAAATGAGCATTTAACCGGATTTCTTGAGGAAAACCCGGCTCAGGCAAGAATAATTTTAGATAAATGTTTAAGAGCGGCGAGAGCAAGAGAAGCGGCCAGAAAAGCTAGGGAATTAACAAGAAGAAAAGGCGTCCTGGACGGAATTGCACTTCCGGGTAAACTGGCTGACTGTTCAGAGAAAGATCCTGTTCTATCAGAAATATTTCTTGTGGAAGGAGATTCCGCCGG
>JAENWH010000034.1 GCA_016650135.1 Peptostreptococcaceae bacterium | reverse complement strand
TAGAGGGAAAAGTAAATTTTATATTTGATAAATGTAAAATATTAAAGTATATTCGACCTGATTTAGGAAAACCGTATAACGGGTTCTGCGATTTTTCTCGAATCACAAGTAAAAAAGTGAATTTTTAGAACCCACCTTAATCTTAAAATAATTTTAGTTGAAGAATGATTGCGAAATATGGGAAAATTTTAAGGTGGGTGATCGTTCAGCACTTTCGTACGTCTATTTTCAGTATTTCCATTCAATGTTCCAATATGGCATCAAATTTAAAGACGACCCAGAATTTATAAAAGATTGTATTCAGGACGTTTTTTTTAAATTAATTCAGGCTGGAGAAAGTCTTAGTTCTACCGAAAATATCAGGTTTTACTTGTTCCGAGCTTTGAAAAATGCCATTTATAAAGAAATAGATAAAAGCAAAAAAAATGAATTGGTTGAATTCAATACATTGAAGTTTGATGCTCCTTTTTTGCTTGAAGAAGAGCTTGCAGAAAAAGAGAATGCATCGAATAAAGAAATGGCTCTTCTGAAAGCATTAAATGAGTTGAGTGACCGGCAACGTGAAATCATTTATTTACGTTATGAATGTGGAATGGAATATAAGCAGATTTGCGACATCATGCACCTGCAAAACGATTCAGCCAGAAAGTTGGTTTTCAGGGCTATAAAATCGTTGAAAAAAATTATTGAAGACCAATTGCATATCCCGATTTTATTTTTGATTCGCTTTTCTAAAAAGTATGCTCTATAACATGTACTTGATATGTCCACAAAATGAAGCAATCAGGACTTAATAGTCAAAGCTTTAAACGTGGACAAAAAATACATTAAATATTCCTTAGAAGATTTTACTCAGGATTTAAATTTTATTAACTGGGTAAAGAAGGGCATTAACCAAAAAGAATGGGAGAATTTTGTCCTTGAAAATCCAAATATATCAAAAGATATTTATACTGCTAAGAAGATTGTTTCCACACTTCGCTACAATACGAATGATCTTCAGGAAGACGATGTATATGAAATCTATAAAAACATTGAAATATTTCACACCCTGCACCATCGGTCAAAACGAACAATCCGATTCAGAAAGATTATGCAATATGCTGCTCTATTTGTTTTAGTCTTATCCATTGGGGCTGCTATTCCATTTATCTACTTTTCACAAAGCAGCGACAGGTTCACTGAAATACCTGTTTCGTCATCTGGTTTAAATGAAGCTAAATTAATATTGTCAGGAGGCGAAGAGATTTTGTTGAAGGAAAAACAAGCAGATCTTCAGTTTAATGCTGCGGGAAACCAGATTAAAATTGATCATGACAGCATCATTAATTACAATCGGAAAACAGATCCAAATGCAATGGCACAGGTTGTAATTCCTTATGGAAAGCGTTCGAGCATTTTATTGTCAGATGGCACAAAAATCTGGCTAAATGCTGGTTCAAAGCTTATTTTTCCACAAAAATTTAGTGGAAAAAATCGAAAGGTATTTTTGAAAGGTGAAGCATATTTCGATGTATTCAAAAACAAAGACATTCCCTTCATTGTGAGTACTGAGAAAATGAATGTTACCGTACATGGTACTGAATTTAACATGAGAGATTATGATTCGGATGATGAATTAGAAGTAGTTCTGGTTGAAGGAGCAGTGAGCCTGAAAGAAAATGGGGTGATGAACTTACTTGGTAAAGAGATTAAACTAAGTCCGAACCAAAAGGCGGTCTACAGTAAAGCAGATAATAAAACCAGGATTGAGTCGAATATTGATGTGGCCTATTACATTTCATGGAAAGAAGGCTTGCTTGAGTTCAACAGGGAAAGCATACTTAATGTATTTAAACGACTTTCGCGGTTTTATAATGTGCGTTTTGTAACTGAAAGCAGTGTAGAGCTAAACGGGAAAATCAGTGGAAAGCTGGATTTAAAAGAATCGTTGGAAGATGTAATGAAAGTCGTTTCTGATGCTGCACCCATTACGTTTCGGATCGATCAAGATAAAGTATTTGTAAACAGTAAAATAAGGTATATGCCTATGAGATAAAAAAGACCCGGAGAATGCGGTCAACACTCTCCGGACTAATTATAAACGCCAATTGGTATTAACATTTAAACAAACATTCAAATTTATGAAAAAAAAAGGTATGAATTCGCGCTTCAGGTACGGATGCGCAAAAAATTTATGGAAAAAGATGAAACTACTTGTTGCATTCTTTTTTGCAGGTTTATTAGCTATATCTGCTAATACTTACTCACAGCAGACTAAATTGAACATGAAGCTCAATGATGTGTCTGTAAAAGAGGTATTTAACCAGATTGAAGAAAAAACTGAGTTTGTTTTCTTTTACAACGAAGGCTATGTAGATGTTAACCGCAAGGTAAGCATTAATGCAAAAGATCAGAATGTTAAGAACATTTTGAACGAAGTATTAAAGGGAACCAACAACACCTTTAATATTTACGACCGACAGATCGTTATTCTGTCTCCTGAAATGAAAGAATTCCCCCCCATCCTGAAATCGGAACCTAAAACTGAGCAAAAAAAAGATATTTCAGGAACGGTGAAAGATAAAAATGGGGAGTCCATACCAGGTGTTTCCGTTTCAGTAAAAGGAACCAGCCTGGGAAGTATTACTGATGCTGAAGGACAGTTCGTACTGTCAGTTCCTTCTGATACCAGAACACTTGTCTTTTCTTTTGTTGGAATGAAAACACAGGAAATTCCAATTTCAGGGAAAGTAACTTTCGCAGTGGTTTTGGAAGAAGAGACTATTGGAATTGAAGAAGTGGTTGCTGTTGGATATGGAGTTAAGAAAAAACGAGACATTATTGGGAGTGTCTCTTCAATTAACGCTAATGAGATTAATACGACTTCAGGGAATATCGTGAGTTCAATTCAAGGATTATCTTCGGGTGTACAAATTTCATCACAAGGTGGAACACCCGGGGCTTCAGTTTCTATAAATATTAGAGGGATACATTCAATTAATTCGGGAGGTGACCCTTTGTGGATAATAGATGGAATGCCAATTTATTCGGGAGGTGGCTTAGATCAGGCGCAAGGTCAGGGAGCCCAGGCACAAAGCCCTATGTCAATGGTAAACCCAAGTGACATAGAGGATATTCAGATATTAAAAGATGCTGCGGCAACTTCTATTTATGGTTCCAGAGGATCAAACGGTGTTATTATCATTACAACTAAATCCGGAAAGGGTAAAATAGGAAAGGCAAATGTCAATCTGGATTATTCCGAAGGTATATCTGACCTTACTAAAACCCCTGAAGATATTGGATATACTAACACATCAAATTGGTTTGCACTGGTCGATAAAGCGCGTTCAAATTCTTTACTAAGTCCTTTTGAACCAATTTTAGTTATGAATAGGCCTAACTTCTCTGCTCCAATCACAAGGGCTGCCGCATTAGCTACCAATACCGATTGGTTTGATAAAATGTTGCAAACGGGTCATTACCATGATGTAAATTTATCGATTACAAAAGCCTTTGATAAGGGAAGCATATTTACCTCCTTCAATTACAGGAATGATGAAGGCGTATTAAAAAATAATAATTTAAAAAGGTTAACAGGTCGTATTAATGTTAATTACGAAGCTGCTAAAGATCTAACCACAACAATCAGGTTAAATTTTAGCCATACCGCAAATGATCGTTTGAAAAACGCTAGATCTGGTTCTTTTGGTGGTAGTGCTACAACTACAGGAGGATTTCCAACAGTTTCCAGAACAGCATTGCCCTGGTTTCCAATTTATGATGAAAATAATCCTTCAGGATATTGGAATCCAAATGCAGGAACAAATCCCGTTGCTACAGACGATCCTGCATTGATGACCGATAAAGTTAAGCAATACAGGGCACTCGGTGGTGTATCTTTTGAGTATAAGCTCCCTTGGATAAAAGGTTTATCAGTGAAGGCAGAAGGCGCTTTTGATGTTATTCAGAATGATTATGGAACTTGGGCCGATCAATACCTGAACGATGTCACAGGTCCTTATGCAGGATCTTATGCTTATGAAAGTTCAAGTATGTACAATAGCTATAATTATAACCTTTACGCTACTTATAACAATACTTTTGGAATTCATACTGTAACAGTTACTGCTGGTACTGAGTCAACACGTTCTCAGATTTATGCCAATAACATGCAAGCAACGGGATTATTAGGGAGTTATCATCAATTAGGTCTAGTTCAGAGTAATAGGGTGCTAATGCAAGGTTACCTTAGTGGCGAGGATTATTTAAGATCCTATTTCGGAAGAGCTGATTACAAACTAAAGGATCGTTATCTTGCAGGAATTAGTATTCGCGAGGATGGTTCATCTAAATTTGACGCTGATTATCGATGGGGCACATTTACCGCATATTCTTTGGGATGGATCGTTTCAGAAGAAAATTTTTTAAAAGGAATCAGCTTTATTAACCAACTCAAATTGCGAGGCAGTATTGGTCAGACTGGTAACAATAAAGTTCCTAACAGTTTAAATGTTACCACGTATGAAAATGCTTTCAGTCCTTATGCTTATGGTACCTTGACCGCTGGTACCGCGATAACAAATATTGGTACGCCAGGTATAACATGGGAAACTACTTCAAGCTACGATGGCGGTATTGACTTTGCATTATTCAATAACAGGTTATCTGGTTCTGTTGCCTATTATCTTCAGAATGTTACCGGTTTGATTTTGGCCGCACAGGTTGCTCCTTCAACTGGTGTCGTTTCTTCAAGTGGTGGTTCCGTAATTTGGGATAATTTAGGACAAATTGAAAATAAGGGTTATGAATTCTCTCTTTCAAGCAAAAACGTATCAACATCATCATTTACATGGACAACAGATGTAAATTTAACTTTGTCAAAGGATAAAGTTGTAGAGTTAACCGCGGCTATGGATAAGAAAGGACAAGGAATTCTTTTAGGTGATCTTGATTATGGTGGTGCACAGGTAATTTACCGTAAAGGTGGCGAATGTGCGACTTTCTATTATCCGGAATTTGCAGGTGTAGATCCTGTCCACGGTGTTGATATGATCTATGAAATTGATTACAACAAATACATGGAAACAGGTGAGACTGTACATACAGGCAAATTAATCCCCGCTACCGTTGCCAATCTTGATAAAAATAAGATGATTCTTGAAGGTAAAACCAGTGCTCCAAAATACTATGGAGGTCTAAATAACACATTTACTTTCAAGGGATTTGATTTAGGTATTAGTTTTATCTTTTCTGGCGGAAATTACATTTTTGACAAGGATGAGTGGTACTCAACTGGTATTGGCGTTGGGAATCATGTTATCAGGCAGGATCTTGTTAACAATAGCTGGACATCGTCAAATACCAATGCAAAATATCCTGAATTACGTTGGGACGGATTATATGATTGGGATATGGATGCCAATGGACAATGGGTATCTAACCCGGGTGCAGTTGACTATAGCAACGACCAAACTAGCAGTACCCGCTACATGTATAAAGGAGATTATATCCGGTTGAGAAATCTTGAATTAGGTTATAATCTTTCTAAGGCTGTTGCTGAAAAATTAAATATCCAGCGATTAAGAGTTTACGTAAGTGGTTCAAATCTATTGACTTGGACGAAGTACCCAGGATATGATCCTGAGGTTGCTTTAAATGGTGGTGGTAATGTGGATAGCGCGTATTTGCCGTCATTAAAAACTTTTAATTTTGGATTTCAACTTAAGTTTTAACTAACAAAAATTAATTTTTACTACTATGAAAAAATATATCTTGCCGTTTATATTAATTCTATTCTTATTACCTGGTTGTAATAACGATAAGTTTTTCGAACTCACTAATCCTCCTGAAGTGCCATGGCAAAGTTTGGCGGAATTTGAAAATTCGGTTGGATTAGGTTATCATAACATGGAAACCGAATCGTATGATAACGCTGTACAAATGGAGAATTATATCGACTTTACAATGTCTGAATTATGCACAAACTTTGGTGGGTCTTCGAATGGTGGTTTTCCATCTTATGACAGGACAAAGTTCAATTCTACAAATGACAGATCGAATGAAATCTTTATTCACTGCTATGAAGCCATTGCTATAACAAACGCAGCCTTGGAATTCGCATCCGGTGATCCTTTTCCTCAAGAATCTGCTGCTGCTAAGGAACTTAATTTAAAGAGAATTGTTGGCGAGTTACATTTTTTAAGAGCATGGACTTATGCGTACCTTGTGAAAATGTATTGCCCTGCCTATGATAAAGATGGAGCTAATAGCACTGCCATACTTCCTTTGCGTCTAACTGTTGCAAAAAACATAGAAGAAGCTAACAACCCTAAAATTGGTACGGTAAAAGAGATTTATGATCAAATTGTAGCTGATTTGTTGGAAGCTAAAGACAAGTTGCCAGCAAAGCCAACAGGTGATATGCCCACATCATACGATGCCAAAGGCAGGGCTAATAAATATGTCGCTTCTGCAATGTTAGGAAGAATTTACCTGCGGATGGGTAAATTTACAGAAGCCAAAGCAGAATTTGATTATGTTATATCAAATCCTGATTATGAACTTGTAGCAAACCCTATCGATTGTTTTAATAAGAATGAACATAACAACTATCTGGGCGTTAAGGAAGTTATCTTCTATCAAATGCCTTATGAAAGTTTCCCGGGGACGAAAATGCCGATTATTGGTGTAGTAATTTCAAAAGAAAATGGATATGATACTCCGAATCCCTATGGTGGAAGAAATCCAGGCTTCCATTTTGGCAATTGGGGTGCTTATCATTTAAGTCAGGCTTTTGTGAAACGCATTAATTGGGTTGATAACAATCTGCAGTTGACGGATGTAGCCAAACGAGATAAAAGGTTCAAGCAACTATATTACTATTTTAAAGAATATAGAGCATTAGCTGAAGGACAAGAGTATGATACCGTATATAATTACCAGTATTCAACAGATACAAGTCCTGCAATATGGATAGATAAATATTACAGGTCGCCAGTTGCTACATTTTCATTTTTCCCTATAATTAGATTGCCCGAAATGTATTTAAGCAGGGCAATGATCGAATTTGACAGTGGAAATAAGGCTGCCGCCGTTGTTGATGTGAATATTATACGGAAAAGAGCATGGGATGCAACTATTGCAGGTGTAAGTTTTGAAAACTCAACAGCCTTTTTGACAGCGGCTAATATTACTCAGCAAATTATTCTCGATGAGTATGCAATTGAGTTGACCCCTGATGGAAGATACTTAGACTTATTGAAGGCATTTAAGCTACCTATTGGGCCGGGTGACAGACCGGGTGAAAACGCCATAAATCCTCCATATACCGGATTATTTTTCCCAATCCCGGCTGCTGAAGTCAGATTTCAAAACTAAGTTAAGAGAATTTAATCATTTAACTTTGTTGTAAAAAGGGTATTAAAAAAGTCGATTGTCCGGGTGTAGTTACAAACTACGCCCGGAGCATCGCTCAATAATGCAATATAGAGCACTTCGTAACTACGTTTAGTTTTCTAACTCTAAAATGAGATACCTCTCTATTCATATTGTTTCTAAGTATTTATAGTAGAAAGAAGAGGTGAGCTTTCATGTAATCTTTTTTACAACCCATTGAAAATATTATACTTATAACCATACATTAACGATAATGAAACCAATTTTTATTTTTTCGATTTTAAATCTTCTTTTAATAGGTGCAGTTTATTCACAAGGAATATTTGCCGGATTGAAACAACCAATCTCAGTCTATGATAGCTGGTCGGCTTACGATGAAGCAGCAGATACAGTTAAATTAACTGAAGCGCTGGTTATGAAAGAATTAAATGAGATAATCCGGTTAAAAAAACTTGGAGTACAGATTGATTACTATGTGATAGATGATTTTTGGTTCGATAAAAATGGTGGTTATCGGGTATGGCGAAAAAATAACTGGAGTGAAAACGGTTATGAAAAATGGATAAAACGATGTCAGGAAAATGGCATTAAGCCAGGTTTGTGGTTTTCATCCAATAATGTTGGAAAACTAAATCCAATACCAGAGTGGGAGAATTCGTTGAATAAAAAAAGGGACATCGCTTGTTTTTTTACAGGAGGTTTTTTGAATCATTTTATGAATAGTTTGCAGCTGTGGTATGACAAGGGAATACGTTTATATAAGTTCGATTTTGCATGGTTTATGGCTGCAACTCCGGAAGCTAAAAAAATTTTTACTCCCCGTGAGATTTACGATTTAAATTTTAATGCTTTTAGTGCAGCCATGCGGCTTTTTAGGGCAAAAAATCCGGATGTTGTTTTTGTTGCATACAATGGATACCTCGAATGGTTAACATTTACCGGGTTTCCTAAATTTATGAATAGCAGCTTTCTCGATATTTTTGATGCAATGTATTGTGGTGATCCACGGGCAGCAGATATTCCATGCATAAATTTTTGGCGTTCAATGGATATGTTCTCCGATCAGCAGGTGAGACTTTATGAGAATAACGGCCTTCCTCTTTCAAGAATTGACAATGCATCCTTTATGGTTGGAACCACAGGATCAGCCTACAAACGTGGAAATGCAGCATGGCGTGGAATGCTTTTATTGTCTCTCGCGAGAGGCGGCTGGTTTAACTCGTATTACGGTAATCTTGAGCTATTGGACGATTCCGATGCAAAATGGTTTGCGAAAATCCAGAAAGTTTATTACGATCTTCAAGAATTTGGACAAATTACAACATTCGGTGAAATGCCAATTTCTAGGATGCCCTATGGTTATAAAGCAGAAAATAAAGATGGTTCGTTATATACCATCGTTAATCCATCGCAAAGTATTCAAAAAGTGACACTGAGTACCCAATTCTTGACGAATGGGACTCTTTTATTTTCCGATGCAGGATTTAAACCCACTATTAATGGCAATGAAGTCACTATCGGACCGGAACAAATTGCTTTGATAGGTTATGGCGAATATTCTGACCCCAAATATGATTTTGGATTGGAGAAAGATGTTGTAGTGCCTAAAAATATTGAGCAGCTGTCGGTCGATTTTAAGAAAATTGGAAAGAATAAATACGAGGCAACGATTGAAAATTTTGATGCAGTTTCCGATATACGGATAGTTTGCTCACTAAAAGGCAACGATGACAAATATTACAGAGTTGCAGAATACAAGGATGTTACAGTGGGCCAACTTTTAAAGCTGACGGCAAAACAAAACGGGAAAGAGGTTCCTGTTACAATAAACTACGATAAAAAACTTTGGAGTGGTACGTCATGGGCATCCGGAGAAATTGCAAATAAAAGCTTTGTTAAAAATGCACCTCTTATCGTTACTTATACACTCAAAGACCCCAATGAAATTAAGTTTGAAGGGACACTTTATAAAGTACGTTATTAGCCATGTTAGTTAAATCAATTGCAACTATTATTGGGTTATTCATTGCATTAAATGCTCAAACCCGGGATTTAATTAGCTATGTCAACCCATTCATTGGAACATCAAATGGAGGCAACACAAACCCCGGGGCTGTCAGGCCGTGGGGAATGGTTTCGATTTCGCCTTTTAATTCCTATGATCCGGTGACAAAAAGCAGTGGCCCAAGTCCTTATTATTTCGGAAGCAAATATATCTATGGTTTTACTCATCTCAACATGAGTGGTGTTGGTTGTTCTGCTATGGGCATATTCTGCCTAATGCCTACAACCGGACTGTTAGATTTAGATCCGACAAAAAACAGATCGGAGTATTCAAAAGAATTTGCCAGCCCCGGATATTATTCAGTATATCTTGATAATTTCAATACCGATGTTGAAGTTTCTACTACACTAAGATCCAGCATATCCTGTTATACATTTCCTAAAGGGAAATCTAATATACTCCTGAATTTGGGTTTAGGACTTACAACCCAGCAGGGCGGAGAATTGCAGCGAATTTCTGATACAGAAGTGGAAGGGTTTAAAAACATAGGTAATATATGTGGGCTCAAAAGTATTCAAACTGTTTTCTTTGTTGCTCAAGTCAGCAAAAAGCCTGCTGATGCCGGAATATGGGATGAAACAAAAGTGTATCCGGTTTTTAAACGAGCGATTGCAGGAAACAACATCGGGGCATTTTTTTCATTCGACACTCAGGAAAACGAAAAAATATTTGTCAAAGTTGGAATTTCTTATGTAAGCATTGAAAATGCCCGTAAAAATCTGGAACAAGAGCAAACTGGGTTCGATTTTGATAGCGTCAGATTAGCAGCAGAACAATCATGGAATACTGCGTTATCGAAAATACAAGTTGAAGGAGGAAAAGAAGATGATAAGATTAAATTTTACACCGCAATATATCATGCATTAATTCATCCAAGTGTTTTTAACGACATTAATGGAGAATATGTTGAAATGGAGAGTGAAAAGATTGGTAAAGTGGAAGACTATACCCGTTATTCGATTTTTTCACTTTGGGATACATACCGGATTCTGCACCCATTTTTGTCCCTCGTTTATCCAAAGCAACAATCGGACATGGTAAAATCTCTTCTGGGAATGGCTAAAGAAGGAGGATGGTTACCAAGATGGGAATATGCAGGTATAGAGTCGAATGCAATGTTGGGTGATCCATCCTTGCCGGTAATTTGCGATACTTGGCTTTGCGGAATACAGGATTTTGATATTCATGCAGCATATGAAACGATGAAGCATAACGCTTTAACTCCTGAAAAAGAAAATTACATGCGACCCGGAATGGATGACTGGTTAAAATATGGATATATTCCGGAAGATGCTAAGAATATGCTGCATCAATTTACATCGCCCAATGTTCAATATTTTTATGAAAACATGAGAAATCTGCGCATTGTATGGGGATCCGTTTCAACTTCGCTGGAATATTGCATTGCTGATTGGAATCTGGCTCAAATAGCAAAGACTTTAGGAAAAAACGCTGATTATAATCAATTCTATAATCGTTCTATGTTTTATAAAAACAGCTTCGATGCATCAACAGGGTTTATGCGTGGCAAACTGTATAATGGTAATTGGGCCGAACCATTTAATCCGACTAGCAACAAAAGCGATTATTTTGTGGAAGGAACTTCATGGAATTACACGTTTATGGTGCCTTATGATATTCCGGGACTTATTGAATTAATGGGAGGATCAAAAAAATTTACAGACAAGCTGGATACTTGTTTTGCAAAGGGATACTTTGACATTACAAATGAACCTGATTTAGCTTATCCATACCTTTATAACTATATTAAAGGAGAAGCCTGGAAAACACAACTACAAGTTAGGAAG
>JAENWH010000230.1 GCA_016650135.1 Peptostreptococcaceae bacterium | reverse complement strand
CGTAAAATAATAAAAGAGGAGTAATCATGGAACTGAATTTTAAAGATTCTAAGCAATTAGTGCTTCAAGGGAACGAAGCGTGTGCAAAGGGAGCAATCTATGCAGGATGCAGATTTTTTGCCGGATATCCCATCACACCTTCAACTGAAATTATCGAATTGCTGTCAAGTGACTTGCAGGAGGTGGGTGGCGCCTTTATTCAAATGGAAGATGAAATTGCGTCAGCATGTGCAATTATAGGAGCAAGATGGGGCGGCAAAAAAGCAATGACGGCAACCTCCGGTCCAGGATATACGCTCATGCAGGAGGCCATTGGTTATGCTGCGGTTACTGAAACACCTGTTGTTATTGTAAATGTTCAGCGGGGAGGACCCTCAACCGGTCAACCGACACTTTCTTCGCAGCAGGATATCTATCAGGCCAGATATGGAAGCCATGGAGATTACGAAATAATTGTACTTGTGCCTTCATCGGTTCAAGAAATGTATGATTTTACAGTGAGAGCATTTGAACTTTCTGAACAATTCCGAACACCGGTAATACTCTTAGCTGACGAAGTTGTTGGACATATGAGAGAGAAAATTACGGTGGAAGGTGGTTTTAAAAATATTCCGGGAGGCAGGAGAAAACAGGTTGTCTCACCTCAGGCTGATTTTTACCAGGGAGAAAATTCTCTAGTTGAAGGCCAGCTTCATGATGAATTTGGAAGAAGAATAGGGCATATGGCCAAGGATAGTGGCGAATTTATTTATAGTATAAACAAGAAAATAACTGATAATATTGATTTAATTACTGATATTGAAACCTATTTCCTGGAAGACGCAGACATAGCAATTGTTGCTTATGGCTCCGTTGCAAGACCGGCACAAAAGGCTATAAAACTTGCCCGCGGAATTAAGGATGAGAGAATCAGTACAAAATTTAAATTTTTAAGAACAGTTTTCAGAAAAGGAGTACCAGCGGCAATCAATAGAGACTACAGCCATTTAAAGGTTGGATTGATTAAGATTAATACAGTCTGGCCTTTCCCGGAAGAAGAACTGAAGAGACTCACGAAAGACGTTGATTTAGTAATTGTTCCGGAAATGAATATGGGGAAATATTGCAGAGAAGTGGAAAGAGTTCTTAAGGATAAAAAAGTGATTCCTATGCCAAAGTGTGGCGGTGATATTCATACACCCAGTGAATTACTGGATCGAATACTGAAGGAGGTGGGTGTAAATGAATAAATTATATGAGAAATATATAAAAACAGATTTACTCCCAACTTTATTTTGCCCTGGCTGTGGAAACGGGATTGTTCAAATGGCAGCAATCAAAGCAATCGATAAACTGAGCATACAGGATGAAATGGCGTGTGTCAGCGGTATTGGCTGCTCCTCCTGGATTCCATGCTATTTTAAAATGGATGTAATGCACACGATGCATGGAAGAGCGTTGCCTTTTGCAGAAGGCTTAAAACTGGCGAGGCCAGATAAGAAAGTTCTGGTATTTACAGGAGACGGGGACTGCTTGGCAATAGGCGGTAATCATTTATTACATGCAGCACGAAGAAATATAGATTTGACAGTCATTCTGATAAATAATTATATTTATGGCATGACTGGTGGCCAGAAATCACCCACAACACCAGAAGGTGCTGTGACTAAAACATCCCCTTATGGTGCTGCGGATATTCCGCTGGATGGCTGTGAACTGGCAATTGCAGTGGGGGCCACTTATGTTGCAAGGTGGACTACAGCGCATCCGGTTCAGCTGGAAAAAGCAATTGAAGAAGGGCTTACCCATAAGGGGTTTTCATTTATTGAAGTCCTTACTCAGTGTCCGGTTCAGGCCGGGAAAAAGGTTTACGGCTTCAAAGATCCTGCGGAAATAATGAATATGTATAAAGAAACAACCTATTTATATAAAGAAGGAATGGAAATCCCGAAAGGGAAAACCAGAATTGGGCTGCTTAAGCACGATGAAGATGCAGTGGAGTATATAGATAGAATTGAAGCAAGACTTGAATCGCATGGGATAAAGAGGGGATAGGGATATGGCTAAAATAACAATTGATAGAATGTGCTGTAAAGGTTGTGACATATGTATATCTATTTGCCCGAAAGAAGTATTTATAAGATCAAAAAAAAGAAATGGTTATGGATCCAATATGCCAGAGGCCCAGAATATTAAAGATTGCATAGGATGCAGGCTTTGTGAAAGGCTTTGCCCGGATGGCGCTATCGATGTAGAAATGGAGGCAAAAAAGGATGAGGATTAATGTAAGGTTTGCTGGAGCCGGTGGACAGGGAGTAATTCTTTCATCGGTATTACTTGCAAAAGCATATGGCTTAGGGGAAAATTATAATATTTCACAAACCCAGAGTTATGGCCCTGAGGCAAGAGGTGGAGCATGCAAATCTGAGGTGGTCATTTCGGATGAGGCTATTGATTATATGAAGGTTGATAAAGCGGATGTGTTCATTGCCTACAATCAGGTAGGGTACAATAAGTATGAGAAAGCTATTGCCAAAGACGCAATGGTACTGATTAACAGTACATTGGTGGAAACTGATAATCCGGATTATTATAAAATACCGGCTACTGACATCGCCGAGGAAATGGGTAAACCTTTCGTGGTAAATATGGTAATGCTGGGTGCCTTGACAAAACTTCTACCTAAGCTTCACTACCCCAAGGTGGAGGAAGAAATTAAAGAAAATTTCCCTGCAAGTATTGCGGGAATGAATTTAGAAGCATATGATAAGGGATATAAATTTATGGCAAAAGAACTAGAAAAAAGAAAACAATTATGATGGGGGGATTAGATTTGGTCATACATGAGTCGGGAGAAGACTACCTGGAAACCATTTTACTAATAGAAAAAAGAAACCATATTGTAAGATCAATCGATGTTGCAACTGAAATGGGATTTTCAAAACCAAGCGTAAGCCGGGCAATGGGAATTTTAAAAGCAGCAGGATTTATCGTAATGGACGAGAGTGGAAGAATAACACTGACACAGGAAGGTAGGCAGAAGGCTAGAGGCATTTATGAAAGGCATACGGCAATTGCCGAGTTCCTGGAAAAAAAGCTGGGTGTGTCGAAGGAAACAGCCTTAAAGGACGCCTGCAGAATTGAACATGATTTGAGCCAGGAAACATACAGCAAAATATGTAATGCAAATAAAGATTAAAACATAAAACGCAAAAGCCACTTCAGTAAAACTGAAGTGGCTTTTGTTTTGAAAAGTGTGTATATCAATAAAGAAGGATCGCTATCAGAGTGGAAAGTTCTCTAAATAACTTGGTCGGACAGTACTTATATATTAAATACCCCTTTTGCCCTCAAGAACTATACTAACCTACGAATGTGAAGGATTAGTGTTGATTACTTGAAATACTTATGATAAAATGAAAATAACAAAGAAAATTAACAATAGAGGAATGAACAATATTGGTGTGCGACATAGAAGCGCAAGAAGATAATAGGGAATTGGGTGTAAATCCCAAGCAGTGCTGCTGCCGTATAGCCGGAAAACCTGCCAATGTTGGATAACGCAACGCCTGGTTGAGTTATCTGTATGCGGCTTTACAGGCTTTAGAGCCCGCAAACATGATATAGTGCTAATTTAAGCACTCTGGTTTTATAGCCGGAGTGCTTTTCGATTTGAATATGTGAAAGCGCAGATATTAGCCAGAGGTTAGTATTATCAAGGACTAGGGGATAAAAGTGCGCCACCAGGCCCTAGCTGAGGAGAGAAAATGAAAAGAATAACAGCGGTCCTATTAACAGTAATAATGATATTAAGTTCAACAGGTATAGGTTTTGCAGAAACAAATGCCTGGAATTCAACAGAATACACTGGTGTGGAAGCGGCAATGAATGATACGGCAAATTACATTTTAGAAAATGTTCCTGCTCCTGCCATAGGTTCGGTTGGTGGTGAATGGTCGGTAATAGGGCTGAGTGCCAGTGGATATCCAGTCCCAAAAGAGTATTATGATGCGTATTATAACAGAGTTGAAAACAACCTGAAAGAAAATCAGGGAATTTTAACGCAAAATAAGTATACCGAATACTCACGTCTTATTATTGCTCTTACTGCAATCGGGAAGGATGTTGCAAATGTCGGCGGCTACAATCTGCTTGAAAAACT
>JAENWH010000176.1 GCA_016650135.1 Peptostreptococcaceae bacterium | reverse complement strand
CGTTATATTCTTTAATTAAAATTCTCTCTTTCTATTTGAAATATTTGATATTTCATTTCGGCTAAATAATGCTTCTTAATTAATGCTCTTTACTGATTTCATAATTTAGAATACCGCTATTTACTGATTTCATGCAATAAGTTTGTACTCTCTCTTTAACCACTATATTATTATAATACCCAATTTTTTTTAGTCAATGACTGCCACTTACAAATATTGCATACATCTGGCGCCCTTGATTCCCCAGCCCTTGATAGTTTGCCTCTTTTTTGCTATAATATTGTAATGCTAACAATTTAGGAGGAAACATATGAATAATAAGAATTTAGCTGAAATGCTATTCCCGCATATTAACAAAACAATGTCAGATTACGACGCTATTTATCCCGAAAGAGTTTTACCAGAGGGAGCAAAAGTGACCAGACTAGGGCCTAGTCCTACCGGTTTCATTCATCTTGGCAATCTTTACGGTGCTTTTGCAGATGAAAGACTAGCAACACAAAGCAATGGCGTATTCTTTTTAAGAATAGAAGATACTGATGATAAAAGACAGGTTGAAGGTGCTGTTGAAGTAATTATTAATTCTTTGAAGTTCTTTGGCATAAATTTTGGTGAAGGTGTCACCGTTGACGGTTCTGTCGGGGAATATGGCCCTTACTATCAAAGCGAAAGAGGCCCCATTTACCAGTGTTTTGCAAAAGAGTTAGTGGAAAAAGGTTTAGCTTACCCATGCTTTCTGAATGAAGAAGAAATCACATCAATCAGAGAAAAACAGGAAAAAGCAAAACAAAACCCTGGCATATACGGCGAATGGGCAAAAAACAGAGAGTTGACTTATGACGAAATTTTGGTAAATATAAAGGCGGGCAAGCCATACGTAATAAGACTTAAGTCTCAGGGCAATCCAACTGCTACCGGTGACGAGATTAAAACCATCTCCGTCGAAGACGGGATTCGCGGTACCATGGTAATGCCTGAAAACATTCAGGATATTGTCATACTGAAAGCTACAGGGATTCCTACTTACCATTTTGCTCATGTGGTTGATGATCATCTTATGAGAACCACCCACGTTGTAAGAGGCGCCGAATGGTTGTCCTCATTACCTGTTCATGTAGAGCTTTTTAATGTCCTTGGCTTAGAAATGCCAGTTTTCTGCCATACTGCTCAACTCATGAAATTAGATGAGAATGGGAACAAAAGAAAACTTTCAAAACGTCTGGATCCAGAGTTATCTTTGGAATATTACAAAAGCCAGGGATACCATCCAAAAGCTGTCAGGGAATACTTATTAACTATACTGAATTCTAATTTTGAAGAATGGAGAATCGCAAATCCTGATTTACCGATGGAAGACTTTCCTTTCACAATCGAAAAAATGAGCAATTCTGGTGCTTTGTTTGATTTAAATAAATTAAATGATATTTCCAAAGATGTTCTCGTTAAAATTCCGGCAAAAGAGCTTTACGCATGGCTGAAAGCATGGGCATCAGAATTCCGTCCGGGAACAAGCAATTTATTTGAAAACAATGAGGAGTATTTTGAAAAAATCCTTAATCTCGGCCGTTCAGGAGATAAACCTAGAAAAGACCTGATTTACGCCAGCCAAATTTTTGAATTTATCAGTTATTTCTTTGATGATTACTTTAAAATTGAAGATAAAAATCCCGAGAACATTTCTGACGAAGACATCAAACTGATATTAAATGCTTATATCGAATCTTATAATCACAGCGATGATCAAAGTGCCTGGTTTGATAAGATAAGAACATTCGGATTAACTCTTGGATATGCGGCAAAGCCAAAGGAATACAAGAAAAATCCAGAACTCTATAAAGGTCATGTCGGTAATGTCAGTACTGTCATCCGAATTGCCGTAATGGGTCGTTCCCAGTCACCGGATGTTTGGGAAATTCAGCAGATTCTTGGTAAAGAAAAAACAAAAGCCCGAATATCAAAACAATTAAAATAAGTTGTTATAACAACTGTTCATAAGAAGCCACCACAAGAAGCCTGTTATAACAATCTATAAAAAACTACTATAGCAATCATTTTCAAACTTTTGTCAGAAACATAAAACGGAAGACTAAATACGATAAAAGTTATCCTATTTTCGTGATTTTAATTATCAAATCACCTAACTGGATTTTGAGGCTCACTGGTTTAAACGGTTTATCTTGCTTAGTTATACTATTTATGTATTTTATGGCGTATAAATGCCTAACGCTTCTTTCAAAGTTATACGCTTTTGCCCAGAATATCAATAAGAAAGGGTAACTATTTAAAATCCCTGAGGATTCCCCCTCCGTATATTAGGGAAGTTAACCTTTATTTGATTGTTTCAGCCCTGTTCTGCCTAACTTTCGGATTTTGATTAGGCAGAACAGGGGCTTTTTTAAATGAATTAGGTTAAAAATCAGGCATTATCAGCTTCTAAGCTACGTTGCACCAAAGGCATTAACCTATTGCCACCTATTTTTGCCTCAAAAGGGTAGAATCCAAGTCCAGAATATCTAATCCCACAAATCCAACACCTCCAAGGGTATAATCCAGCTTCTTAGTAAGCATACTACCCCCTGCCTCAAAATTCTCCAAACTAAAGTGGCCATTTCTAATGATCACTCTTATTAATTGATGCGAACCAAAACAAAATAACTGCCTGTGGATAAAAAATAATTATCCACAGGCAGTTATTGTTGAAGTTTCAACTTTTTAATCAAAAGGAAGCCCAATGTCGGATGCTTATATTGGGCTTTGTTTTAACAAATCCTTGGCAAACCTTCCCCATAAAGAACATCCACCACCCGGCTTCCTCCAAGTCTGGTAATCATCTTAACCCCATGGCCTTCTTTAACACAGCCAATAATCGAAGCATTCCTGCCATTAACTGTTTCTCTCATTGCTTTCAAAGCTTTATCCGCATCCTCACCATTTACTATCGCGATCATTTTCCCTTCATTTGCCATATACATTGGGTCCAATCCCAATATATCAGCGAAGGCCTTTACTTCCTCATCCATTGGCAGGCTCATCTCATTAATCTCAATGCAGCAGCAGGATTTTTCTGTTATTTCATTTAACACAGTGCCAAGCCCGCCCCTTGTGACATCCCTCATTGTGTTTACTCTGATACCATTTTCAAACAAGGTATTTGTAATATCTGCAAGACACGCGCTGTCGCTCTTAATGCTGTTATTCATATCCATCCTGGCGCTTAATATACAGGCATGGTGGTCCCCTAAATTCCCGGAAAGAATGATTGCATCCCCTGCGCTGCAATTAGAAGCACTCACATTTATTTCGTCCTTAATAAACCCGATTCCTGAAGTATTAATGAAAATGCCACCGTTTCCTTCAATAACCTTTGTATCTCCTGCTACAATTTCAACACCTGCTTCCCGTGCCATTTCCCCCATAGATTTCACTATTTTCTCCAAGGTTTCAATTTCAAGGCCTTCTTCAAGGATAAAGCCGCAGGTAATATATTTAGGCTGGGCACCCATCATCAGCAGGTCGTTCACGGTTCCGCAAATACACAATTTTCCAATGTCTCCTCCATTGAAGACTATTGGTGTTACAACAAAAGAATCAGTACTGTAAGCAATTTTTCCGTTTATCTGTAATACAGCCGCATCCTCCATTTTGTCTAAAATTTCATTGGAAAAATGTTTTCCAAATATCTTTGTCATTAATTCTGCTGAGTCTTTGCCCCCGCTGCCATGTGCCATCGTTATCTTCATTTTTTCCTCCTAAATGTTTCTGTACCAGATTCCACAAGCCCCTTCAGATGAGACCATACAAGGTCCATATGGGTTTGTTGGATTGCAGGCTTTTCCAAAAAGAGGACATTCGTTGGGATTTAGTCTACCCACGATGACCTGCCCGCAGCAGCATTCTTCAGGAAGTTCCTTATCTAAATCAAGCCCTTTGCTTCCTCCGTCGTATTTCTCATATTCCGTCTTTAAATACAAGCCTGAGCCTTCAATTATTCCCAGTCCCCGCCACATGGCGGGTCCTTCGTCAAAATATTTATTCAATACGCCAACGGCCTTTTGATTCCCCTCCGTTTTAACCGCATTTTTATATAAATTATGAACCCTTTTAATTTTGTCCTCTATTCCACATCTGCTTTCAGTGTTTTCTTTCTCATGCTTGTCTTCACTTCTAGCCTCTTCAATTTGCCTGACTAAATCATATATTACTGCTAAAATATGTTCCGGTTCAAACCCGGCTACTGAAAAAGGCCTGTTGTATTTTATTGCCAGTTCTGAGTAAGCCTCGCTGCCAATAATTACGCTCACGTGACCAGGGCAAATAAAGCCATCAATTCCCTCTTCATTCTTACAAATCCATTCAAGTGCTGGAATTACAGTTTTAAGAGAAGTTACCAATTTAATATTTTTAATGCCTTTTTCTATTGCCTCTCCGATGACAAGGGCGTAGATAGGCGCTGTTGTTTCAAACCCTACAGCTGCAATCACATATGTAATATGTGGGTTTGCGGTTGCTTTTTCTATAACTTCAAAAGGGGAATACATAATTTCAACCTTTGCTCCCTCACCTTTAACACTCGACAAGCTTGCTTTTTCACCCGGCACTTTAATCATATCCCCAAAAGTTACTAATACGTGATTTTCCATCATCGCATAATCTATACATTTATCAATATATGAGGTGGGTGTCACACAAACAGGGCAACCTGGCCCTGATATAAGTTTTATTTCAGGTGAAATCAAGCTTCTTATTCCGCTCTTGAAAATACTTGCTGTATGAGTGCCGCAAACTTCCATCAGCTTTATTTCCGGCCCGTTATATTCT
>JAENWH010000183.1 GCA_016650135.1 Peptostreptococcaceae bacterium | reverse complement strand
TCCCTTACAACATATGGGAAAATCAATGAATATGGGTTTATAGAAACACCATATAGAAAAGTTGATGCTAAATCAGGCGTGGTTTCCAATGAAATAGAATATTTAACAGCAGATGAAGAGGAAATGCTTATTATTGCGCAGGCAAACGAGCCTCTTAACTCAAATAATAAATTTGTAAACTTTAAAGTTGCATCCAGAGGAGCAGGTGGAGAAATTGACCTTGTTCCAAGAGATTTAATTGATTATATGGATGTATCTCCTAAACAGGTAGTGTCAGTAGCAACTGCCATGATTCCTTTCCTTGAAAATGATGATGCAAACAGAGCCCTGATGGGAGCGAATATGCAGCGTCAGGCAGTTCCACTAATGATTACAGATGCGCCGATTGTTGGTACAGGTATGGAGTACGGGGCGGCTAAAGATTCAGGGACTGTTTTACTTGCGTTGAATTCTGGTACAGTTAGTTTTGTGGATGCAAATAAAATTGTAATATTAAGAGACGACGGCGAGGGGTTGGATAAATATACTTTGCTTAAATTTAAACGTTCAAATCAGGGGACCTGTATCAATCAGAGACCTATCGTTGCTCATGGTGAGCACATTGATAAAGACGAAGTAATTGCAGATGGACCGTCAACAAACCTTGGAGAAATTGCTTTAGGGAAAAATCTTCTTGTCGGGTTTATGACGTGGGAAGGCTACAACTATGAGGATGCTATCATCCTGAATGAAAGACTGATTATGGAAGATTCGCTGACTTCGATTCATATTGAAGAATACGAATCGGAAGCCAGGGATACAAAATTAGGACCTGAAGAAATTACCCGGGATATTCCAAACGTAAGCGAAGAAGCTTTAAAAGATTTGGATGAAGAGGGAATTATCAGAATTGGTGCTGAGGTAAATGCTTCAGATATTCTGGTTGGAAAGGTTACTCCAAAAGGAGAAACTGAACTGACTGCAGAAGAAAGACTTTTAAGAGCAATATTTGGAGAAAAGGCAAGAGAAGTCCGAGATACATCGCTGAAGGTTCCTCATGGAGAAACTGGAATAGTTGTTGATGTTAAAATTTTCTCGAGAGAAAATGGAGACGAACTGCCGCCAGGTGTCAATAAACTGGTCAGATGCTACATCGCTACAAAGAGAAAGATCAGCGTTGGAGATAAGATGGCTGGACGTCATGGCAACAAGGGTGTTATTTCAAGGATATTACCAGAAGAAGATATGCCGTTCCTGGAGGATGGGCAGGCTTTACAAATCATGCTTAACCCTCTTGGCGTACCATCTCGTATGAATGTTGGACAGGTTCTCGAAGTTCATCTTGGACTTGCCTCAAAATATAAAGACTGGTATATTGCTACTCCTGTTTTTGATGGTGCAAACGAAAAAGACATCATTAAATTACTGGCAGAGTGCGGCTATCCGGAAAGCGGAAAGCTGAAGCTTAGAGATGGAAGATCGGGCGAGGATTTTGATAATCCTGTAACGGTAGGCTATATGTATATGCTTAAATTGCATCATTTAGTTGATGATAAGATTCATGCAAGAAGTACTGGCCCTTATTCCCTTGTAACGCAACAGCCTCTTGGTGGTAAAGCCCAGTTCGGCGGACAGCGTTTTGGAGAAATGGAAGTATGGGCACTTGAAGCATATGGTGCAGCGTACACATTACAAGAAATACTTACAGTGAAATCCGATGACGTGATTGGCCGTGTTAAAACTTATGAAGCAATCGTTAAGGGTGAAAATATTCCTGAACCAGGTATTCCTGAATCATTCAAGGTGCTTATAAAGGAAATGCAGAGTCTAGGTCTTGATGTCAAGGTATTAACTGAAGATAATCAGGAAATAGAAATTAAGGAATCAATTGATTTAGAAGGAATCGCAAACATAGAAAATATTGCGGACCTCGACTTAGAAGCGGAATTTGCCATTGAAGAAGAACTGCTCGGAGCAAATGGATTTATGGAAGAGGGATTAGAAGGCGAAGATCTCTTAGAAGACGATGAAAAGGATTTGTTAACCGAAGTCTTAGAAAAAGCAGATTTAACTGAAGAAGTATAAGAAAGGGGGAGGCGCTCATTGAACGAGAATATAAAAAATAATAATAATTATGAGATGAATAACTTTGAATCGTTACAGATTAGTTTGGCTTCAACTGAAAAAATATTAAGTTGGTCTCATGGAGAGGTTAAAAAGCCTGAAACTATAAACTATAGAACGCTAAAACCGGAAAAAGACGGTTTGTTTTGTGAAAAAATATTTGGACCAACCAAAGACTGGGAATGCCATTGTGGGAAATACAAGAGAATCAGATATAAAGGAATCGTTTGTGACCGTTGTGGCGTAGAAATTACTAAAGCAAAGGTCAGAAGAGAAAGAATGGGGCATATTCAACTTGCAGCACCAGTTTCTCATATCTGGTATTTCAAGGGTATACCAAGTAGAATCGGGTTAGTTCTTGATATGTCTCCAAGAAATCTGGAAAAAGTATTATACTTTGCAGCTTACATTGTTACGGATCCGGGAGAAACCAGTTTTGGATATAAGGAAATTTTGACAGAACAGCAGTATCGTGAAGCAAAGCAGATGTACGGTGCCAAATTTAAAGCAGCCATGGGGGCAGAAGCTATCAGGGATTTGCTGGCACAAATAGATTTAGTAGTTCTTTCAGATGATCTTAGAGCAAAACTGAAGGAAGCCAGCGGACAAAAAAAAATCAGAATTGTCAGAAGGCTTGAAGTAATTGAAGCACTAAGATTATCTGGGAATAAACCGCAATGGATGATTTTAGAAGTTATACCGGTTATTCCACCGGATTTAAGACCAATGGTTCAACTGGATGGTGGCAGATTTGCCACATCTGATTTGAATGACTTGTACAGAAGAGTCATCAACAGAAATAACAGACTGAACAGACTGCTGGAGCTTGGTGCTCCGGATATAATCGTTAGAAATGAAAAGAGAATGCTTCAGGAAGCAGTAGATGCATTAATCGATAATGGCAGAAGAGGAAGACCGGTAACTGGTCCGGGTTCAAGACCGTTAAAATCACTTTCGGATATGTTAAAGGGTAAACAGGGCAGATTCAGACAAAACCTTTTAGGTAAGAGAGTCGACTATTCCGGACGTTCGGTTATCGTTGTTGGACCTGAGCTGAAGTTTTATCAGTGTGGTTTGCCAAAGAAGATGGCCCTTGAATTGTTCAAGCCGTTTATTATGAAACTTCTTGTTGAAAACGGAAGTGCTCATAATATAAAAAGTGCAAAGAGGATGGTGGAAAAAGTCAGACCGGAAGTCTGGGACGTACTTGATGAAGTCATCAAGGAGCATCCAGTTCTGCTTAATCGTGCGCCGACGCTACATAGACTTGGGATACAGGCATTTGAGCCGGTACTTGTAGAGGGAAAAGCGATTAAGCTTCATCCGCTGGTATGTACTGCCTATAATGCTGACTTTGATGGAGACCAGATGGCGGTGCATTTACCGCTTTCAGTGGAAGCACAGGCTGAGGCCAGGTTCCTTATGCTTTCCGTTAATAACATATTAGCGCCAAAAGATGGATCGCCTATTACAACCCCTACACAGGATATGATTTTAGGCAGTTACTACCTGACACATTTGGGCTCGGAAAAAAGAGACACAGATGCTGATAAGGGTGACGGAAAAGTGTTTACCAACATTGATGAGATGCTTATGGCTTATCAGACAAAGGTGGTAGGGCTACATGCAAAAGTTAAGGTAAGAAGATATATCGATGGAGATCTAAGAGGAAAGCTTGTAGAATCAACCGTAGGAAGATTTATTTTCAATCAGGAGATCCCTCAGGACTTGGGGTACATTGATAGAAATGTAGATAAGTACGCACTGGAAATAGACTTTCTATGTGATAAAAAAAGATTGACGAATATTATTGACAGATGCTACAGAGTTCATGGAAACACGGGAACTGCAGTAATGCTGGATTATATCAAATCAACCGGATTCCATTATTCGACAGTTGGTGCTATAACAATCAGTATTTCCGATATGGAAATACCAAAAGAAAAGAAATCAATCATAGATGCATCAGAAATTCAGGTTGAAAAGTATGAAAAAGCATTTAGAGCCGGATTGGTATCAAATGCTGAAAGATATGAAAAGGTCATAGGAATCTGGAACAAGACGACAGAAGATGTTGCGGATGCCCTAATGGCTTCACTTGGAACCTTGAATAATCTTTATATAATGGCTCATTCAGGAGCTAGAGGAAGTAAGAACCAGATCAGACAAATCGGTGGTATGCGCGGACTGATGGCCAACGCTTCCGGTAAGACGATTGAAATTCCTATCAAGGCAAATTTCCGTGAAGGGCTATCGGTATTAGAGTACTTTATATCCACAAACGGAGCTAGAAAAGGTCTTGCTGATACAGCGCTTAGAACAGCTGACTCAGGGTACCTGACCAGAAGACTGGTAGATGTATCACATAATGTAATCGTCAGAGAAGTGGATTGCGGCACGGATGAAGGAATTGAAGTAAAAGCTTTCACAGATGGTAAAGAAATTATTGAGCCATTAAAGCTTCGTATTATTGGCAGAATTTCGCTGACTGATATTTTTGACCCTAAAACCGGGGAGATTATTGCTGAGCAGAATCAGGAAATATCGGAAACTATGGCTGATAAAATAGAAATTGCTGGAATCGAATCCGTAGCGATTAGATCCGTCATGACATGTCACAGCCTG
>JAENWH010000236.1 GCA_016650135.1 Peptostreptococcaceae bacterium | reverse complement strand
TACTATTATTAAATTTTGGAGGATTTATGGAATTGTTTTCAAAGGATTGTATTAACAAATCCGTTGCAATTTTAGGGGATGTTTGTCTCGATTTATACTATTTCACTAGCGATAAAAATATCGAGATTTCAGTTGAAACCCAACTACCCACTTACCCAGTTGAAAAGTCAAAATTTGAACTGGGGGGCGCCTCTAATGTTGCTGTAAATTGCAAAAGAATTGGTATCGAAAATGTCGATGTTTATGGCATTGTAGGTCAAGATTATTATGGTAAAATTGTTAGAGATTTATTTAAGAAAGAAAATATTGGGACAGAGGGGTTATTAACTCAGAATGAAGATTTCTCAACCAATGTTTATCATAAAATATACAAAGACGGTAAAGAATTACCACGATTTGATTTTGGAAATTTTAATCTAGCAAATCAAAAAGTGCAGGATAGAATATTAGAAAAATTAGAAAAAAAATTAGATTTTTATGAGCTCATAATTATAAATGAACAGGTGTTGAGTGGAATTCATAATGATTATTTTGCAAAACAATTGAATAAATTAATTGAAAGACATCAAGAAAAAAAATGGATTGCAGATTGTAGGACAAAAAATGATATCTATAAAAAAACAATTCACAAATTAAATAATATAGAAGGTCTAAATTTAGTAAAAATACTTACAAATAATTTCTCATCAATAAAAGCCAAAATTGATGACGAGTTTATAGCATCTTATCTTTTCTCTTATTGGAAACTCCCTGTTGTAATGACAAGAGGAGCTAATGGAGTACTAGTAGTCAATGATTGTGGATTCCAAAAAATTAATGGAATTCATATTATTCAACAACTTGATACCGTTGGAGCAGGCGATTCTTTTCTTTCAGGTTTGGCCTATGGAATTTGTAGTAACTATTGTCTTACTGATTCAGCAAAAATAGGAAATTATGCCGCTGGAGTAAGTTGTAAAATTTTATTTGAAACGGGGCATCCAACACTTAAGGATATTCAAGAGCTAGCCTCTCAGGCAGATTTTAGATATAACCCAGTATTAGCAGAAGATATTAGATTAGCTAATTATTATAAAAATACTGAAATTGAAATTATCAATGAAGATGTAATAGATAGTTTCTCAAGTTTTCCTAAGATTTGTATATTCGATCATGACGGTACTATTTCAGTATTAAGACAGGGTTGGGAAGATATAATGATAAAAACCATGATTGAAATTATTAGTGGTGACAAATTACAAACTTTGACAAAGGAAGAACTTAAAAAGATAACAAAACAGTCTCAAGATTTAATTGATAAAACAACAGGTGTTCAGACTATAATCCAAATGAAAGAACTTGTGAAATTGGTGGAACTCTCAAAATATGTTGAAAGAGAAAATATTTTAGATCCATTTTCTTACAAGAAAATATATAATGATAAACTTCTTGAGAAAGTCGCAATAAGAAGAAAAAAACTTGCAAATGGTGAATTAGAAATTGAAGATGTTACCATCAAAGATTCTGTAAAGACATTGAAGAGGTTTGTTGAAGTTGGATCAAAAGTCTATTTAGCAAGTGGCACAGATGTTACTGATGTTATTGAAGAAGCAGAGGCCTTAGGTTATGCAAAATTCTTCACTGGTGGAATCAACGGATCAGAGGGCAATATTACTCTTGATCCAAAAAGAAAAGTAATAAAAAACATTATTAAAGAAATTGAAGATAGCAAGGATATCAAAGTAGGTGAATGCGTTGTATTTGGTGATGGACCAGTTGAAATGAGAGAAGCTAAAAAACATGGACTTATTGCTATTGGAATAATAAGTGATGAAACTAGAAGATGGGGTAAAAACCTATCAAAAAGAGAAAGACTTATTTTAGGGGGAGCCGATATCCTAATTCCAGACTTTTCCTGTTTCTCTCAGATATCAAAAATATTAGGTTGGAAATAATTATGAGTGAATTTAACAGAGACGAAATGAAATATTTTCCATTAAGAGAAAGGTATAGTAAAGTTGATATTTTAAAAGATCATATTAGATTAGATGCCAAATCTAATACTAATGATGAAAAAACAATTCAACGAATTGAAATTATCGCAGATCAAATAATTGAAGCTAGAAAAAAAGGTGCTTCTGTAATATTAGCTTTTGGTGCTCATACAATTAAAAATGGACTTTCCCTTATTATGGGTGACCTAATTAACAAAGGATTTATTACTCATCTTGCAACTAACGGAGCTGGTGTAATCCATGATTGGGAGTTTTCTTATCTTGGAAAAAGTAGTGAAGACGTAGAAACAAATGTAAAAGAGGGAAAATTCGGGACTTGGGAAGAAACTGGTTATTATATTAACTTAGCCCTTGCAGTTGGCGCCTACAGAGGATTTGGCTATGCAATGAGTGTAAGTGAATTAATTAATAATAATGGTATAAATATCCCCTCCCTAAAAGAGCTAAGAACAACAATTTCTACATCAATAAATGCTAATGAAATAGCTTCAGCCGCAAATTTAATGACGTTGATGAGCCAATATAGCATTAAAGAAGGGTTTATGGAGGTAAATCATCCTTATAGCAAGTATAGTCTTTTATCAATTGCTGGCAAGAATTGTACTAATTTTACATGTCATCCAATGTTTGGTCACGATATTATTTATACCCATAAAATGAACAGGGGTATCTCAATTGGAGTTACCGCTGAGAGGGATTTCCTATCATATGTAGATAGTGTTTCAAACTTAGAAAATGGCGTTTATCTTTCTTTAGGATCTGCAGTAATGTCACCAATGATTTTTGAAAAATCTCTATCAATGTCAAGAAATGTTCTTAAGCAAAATGGAAAAGATATAAAAAACTGTAAAATTCATGTCGTTGATTTAGCAGAGGAAACTTGGGATTGGTCTCAAGGAGAACCACCTCAAGATAATGCAGCATATTATCTTAGATATATGAAGACCTTCTCAAGAATGGGTTGTAATGTTGACTATCAATCAATTGACAATCGAGATTTTTTGATTCTTCTTAATAAGGCTTTAGCAAATAGGAGTTTGTAATGAAAATAGAAAAACTAAATTTATGGAAAAAAGAATTAGAAAATCATCTTCACAATGAATTATTACCATTTTGGCTAGACCGTGTATGGGATAATGATAATGGTGGTTTTGTCACTCAATTTGATAAGGATGGTAATCTTACAGATTGTGATGAGAAATCAATGTTAGCACATATGAGAACAATATTTTCCTTGTCTATTGCTTATGAGGATGGACATGATTTGGATGGTCGTTGTGAAAAGCTTGCAAGAAAAGGGGTTGATTTTGCGATAGATGTATATTGGGATAAAGTCTACGGAGGCTTTTATTGGCTATTAGATCGTAAAAACAATGTAATTTGTAATGAAAAAATTCTATATGGGCAGAGTTTTGCAATATACGCACTATCAACATTTGCAAAAATATTTAATGATCAAAGAGCTCTATATTATGCTGAAAAATGTTTTGATTTACTACAAATTTATTGCACAGAAACCACTTATGGTGGATATTGGGAAATGTTTGAAAGAGATTGGACTCTTAAAGGTCCAGGCTCCAAAGGTGGCGATAGAAAAACCTTAGATTTCCACATGCATTTAATGGAAGCCTTTACATCGTTATTTATAGCCTCAGGTAAAGATATTCATAGAAGAAAATTATTAGAGGTTATTGATTTACTTCTAAATACTATTTTAGATAAAAAAACTAGAACAGGTACTCCTCAATTCTATAAAGATTGGAGTAAAGCCCCTCAGATTAAATTCGACATCATTTGGGGATGGGATAGATTTGATACAGAAAGTGGAGCTAAGCCTCATACTGATAATACATCATATGCTCATAATGTTGAATTCTTCTGGCTATTAATGGATGCCCTTAAAGCTTTGAATATCAATCCTGCAAAGTATAATTCAACCTTTAAAACCATCTTAAATCATGCTCTTCGTAATGGCGTTGACTGGACTTATGGAGGTATCTATACAGAGGGATCTTCATCAGAAAATGTTACATATGACTATACAAAAGAATTTTGGCAACAAGCTGAATTCATGATAGGTATGCTAGAAGCTTATCT
>JAENWH010000095.1 GCA_016650135.1 Peptostreptococcaceae bacterium | reverse complement strand
GTATTATTACCATCTGGAGAAGTACTCAAGTGGCTATAAGAGGTGCCCCTGCTAAGGGTATAGTCCGTTTACGCGGTGCGTGGGTTCAAATCCCACCTTCTCCGCCACCAAGAACTACGCATCAAAATTGATGTTGAGATAGAAACCTGTTACGAAAAAGTAGCAGGTTTTTTTGCGTTCTAGAATTTATAATTTAAGCCATCAAATTTAATGGAATGAATGTGGAGAATAAAACGTAATAAGAAAACATGTATCGAAAAATAATTCAAATAGGATATCTTCATATCTATTATCGATGGTATAATTAAAGTTGTATTTGAACGAATTAAACAATGTCATTATGACACAAATACTTAGCGGAGGATTTAGGAATGAAAGAAATCAAAAAGTATACACAAGATGAGGTTAACAGCACACTTTGGAAAGCCTGTGACACTTTCCGGGGAAAAATTGATTCATCGGTTTATAAGGACTATGTACTGGTCATGCTCTTTATTAAATATGTCAGTGATATCTATAAGGAACATAAAGAACTTTTAATGGATAAATACAAGAACGATGAAGAAATGGTCAATCGACAGATGAAACGTGAACGTTTCGTTCTGGATGAAATATCTACCTTTGATTATATCTATGATAAAAGAAATCAATCTGACATAGGGGAAACAATCAACAAGGCTCTGGCACACGTCGAAGAAGAGAATAAAACGAAGTTAAGAAGTGTCTTTAAAAATATCGATTTTAACTCAGAGTCAGTTCTTGGGAACACAAAAGAACGAAATTCCATGCTTAAAACCCTTTTGGAAGATTTTGTTGATTTAGACCTCAGGCCATCCAGACTGATTGAAGAAGACGTCATTGGAAATGCCTACGAATACATGATTGCAAATTTTGCTTCAGATGCCGGTAAAAAAGGGGGAGAATTCTTTACACCCTCTGAAGTTTCTGAAATCTTGTCGCGACTGGTTAAACCGGAAGAGAATGATCGCATTTATGATCCAACCTGCGGATCGGGATCATTGTTAATTCGAGCATTCAAAAAAATACCATCCGGCAAAGCACAGATCTATGGCCAGGAAAGAAATGGACAAACCCAGTCGTTATGTCGAATGAACATGTTTCTACACAATATAGACGATGCCAAAATTGCCTGGGGGGATACCCTATCAAACCCACTTCATTTAGAAAATGACAAACTCATGAAATTTCAGGTTGTTGTTGCAAATCCACCATTTTCACTGGATAAATGGGCTATGGGCTTTGCCGGCGAGGGGGACGACAAGACCTTCAAAATGAGTGAAGGGAATGATCCTTATAAACGCTTTGAATGGGGTGTGCCGCCAGCATCAAAGGGTGATTATGCCTTTGTACTCCACATGATCCATTCTCTGGCTGAAGGCGGTAGAATGGCAACAGTTCTTCCGCATGGGGTTTTATTTAGAGGGGCTAGCGAAGGCAGAATCCGAAAAAACCTCATTGACATTAATTTGCTCGATGCTGTCATTGGTCTACCTTCAAACCTTTTCTTTGGCACTGGCATTCCGGCCTGTATTTTGGTATTTAAGCAAAACAGAAACAGAGATGAGGTTCTTTTCATCGACGCATCAGGCGATGGCATGTATGAAAAGGGAAAGAATCAAAATAAGCTGAGAGAAGAAGATATTCAGCGGATTGTGGATGCTTATGAGAAGTATGAAACTGTTGATAAGTTTACCTATGTCGCCGCCAAAGAAGAAATCAAAGAAAATGATTATAACCTTAATATTCCACGCTATGTGGATACCTTTGAAGAAGAAGATATGGTGGATATGGAAGCAGTGGCAGAGAATATTTCAAATATCAAGGCGGAGTTAGCTGAAGTTGAAAATCAGATGGCTAAGTATCTTGAAGAGCTTGGGCTTTAAGGTGTGATGGATGAAACTAGAAATCAGAGAACGTATTAAGAATACAAAATCTTTTAGAGTTCCAGAGGGGTATAAAAAAACTAAATGTGGAGTTATACCTACGGAATGGGACATTAAAAAATTAAGTGAGTTGGCAGAAATATCAAGTGGGGGGACTCCAAGCAGGAATGTAGAAAACTATTGGAATGGAAACGTTCCGTGGGTAACCACATCTTTGATAGCTTTCAATGAAATCACCTGTGTTGATGAATATATAACTGAGATAGGTTTAAGTAATTCAGCTGCAAAATTATATCCACCACTGACAATACTTATGGCGATGTATGGGCAGGGTGTAACAAGAGGAAAAGTTGGAATTCTGAAAATTACAGCTGCTACAAATCAAGCGTGTTGTGCCATACAAGTGAAAAATGAAAATGTGAAGTTTGTATATTATTTTTTAGAACACAATTATGAAAGCATTCGAAAACTCAGTATGGATGGAAACCAAAAAAATTTAAGTGGATCTATTATTAAAGATATAATGATTCCATTAACAAAAATTAAAGAGCAACAAAAAATCGCAACCATCCTCTCAACTTGGGACGAAGCCATTGAACTTAAAGAACATCTCATCGAAGAAAAGAAGCTACAAAAAAAAAGTCTGATGAAAAAGCTTTTAACCGGCGAAGTAAGGCTCCCTGGGTTTGATGGGGAGTGGAAGGAATTTGAGTTAGGGAAAATTTCTGATATGAATAGTGGTGGTACACCGAAATCAACAATGCCCAAATATTACGATGGAGATATACCTTGGGTTTCAATATCAGATATGACTAAAAAGGGGAAGTATATCGATTCTACTGAACGTAAGATATCAAATTTGGGATTAAACAGTAGTTCAGCTGTGCTTTACCCAGTTGGAACTGTCCTATATGCCATGTACGCTTCAATAGGTCTTTGTAGTATTTCAGAGGTTGAACTAACTTCGAGTCAAGCAATTTTAGGTATACGTCCCAAAATAAATTTAAATAATGAATATTTGTATTATTACTTGACGTCATTAAAAGAAAAACTAAAATTACAAGGGCAAACAGGAACTCAGTCAAATTTAAATGCAGGAATGGTGAAAAAAATAATTATTAAATTACCCGAGCTTAATGAGCAAGAGGGAATAGTTGCTATTCTTCTAGAATGTGATAAATCCATTAAGCTTTATCAACAAGAACTCTCAGCCCTCAAACTCCAAAAAAAAGGCCTGATGCAACTCCTATTAACCGGTATTGTCAGAGTACAATGCTAAACAGCACCCTATCATTCAGAATAAAAATGAGGTGATCATTTGGAAAAAGCAAAAGAATATGATGAACTGAATATTTCCCAGAAGCCTGCACTCGAGGTTCTTGAAAATATGGGGTATACCCAGATTTCACCAACAGAAGCCCAGTCCATGCGTGGAAACTTGCATAATGTTATCTTAAAAGACATCTTGTACGAGCGTCTTAAGGCCATTAATGAGTATGAATACAAAAGTGTTACTTATCAGTTTTCCGAGAAAAACATTTTACAAGCCATGGAGGACATCGATGAAGCCCTGACTGACGGACTGATTAAAACCAATGAGAAGATTTATGATTCCCTGCTGCTTGGCAGAAGTTACCCGGAAATTGTTTCTGACGCTGATGGCGTCCGTTCGTTTAACATTAACTACATCGATTGGGATCATCCTGAAAACAATGTATTTCATGTGGTCGAGGAATTTTCAGTGGAGAAAGATGATGCCCAGGGAACCATCCGACCGGATATCGTTCTTTTCATCAACGGGATTCCCATAGCAGTCATTGAATGCAAAAAGGCGTCGATTTCGGTGGATCAGGGAATCAGTCAAATGCTTCGAAATCAGGGGCAGGATTATGCCCCGAATCTATTCAAATACGTCCAGATCGTTATGGCTACTAATAAAAACGATACCCAGTATGCCACCGTCTATACTCCCAAGAACTTCTGGTCTCTATGGAAAGAAGATTCAGAATCCTGTGAATATACCTGGTTTAAAGACGTCCTTGAACAAGCGGTTGATGATCGAATCCCAACTTTCCAGGACAAAAGCATGGTGGCCTTATTTCATCCCAAGCGTATCCTGGATATTATTCGCTTCTTCACCCTCTATGACAATAAAGTAAAGAAGATTACACGTTACCAGCAATACTTTGCCGTCAAAGAAATCATCCGAACGATTCAAGAATCGGACAAAAACGGAAACCGTCAGTCCGGTGTTATTTGGCATACCCAGGGTTCAGGCAAATCGCTGACCATGGTGATGCTGGCACGGTATATTCTCTCGGAGATGGCACATGTTCACCCCCAAGTGCTGGTAATTACCGATCGTATTGATCTGGATGACCAGATCCATCAAACCTTTAATCACTCACGACTGAGAGCTGCAAAAGCCAGCAGTGGAAGAAATCTGATTGCACTAATTAATGACCGAAAAGCCGACATCATTACCTCGCTTGTGCATAAGTTTGACACCGCTGCCAAGTATCAGGAACCGGTTAAATCAAAGGATATTTTTGTTTTAATCGATGAATCCCATCGCAGCCAGTATGGAGAGCTTTACATTAAGATGAAGAACATCTTTCCCAATGCCTGCTATTTAGGCTTTACCGGAACACCCCTCATGAAGAAAGACAAGAAAACCGTCAGTAAATTTGGGGGGCGAATGATCCATAAATATACCATTAAAGACGGTGTTGATGATGGCGCCATTGTACCTCTTCTCTATGAAGGCCGCTATGTTGAACAGACAGTTAATCGTGCGGCCATTGACAAGCGTATTGCCATGATTGTCAGAAATCTTGATGAGAAACAGGCTGAAATGCTTAAAGCCAAGTGGAGTCAGTATGAAGCCATCGCATCCTCAGAACAACGGATTCGCCTCATTGCAGATGATATCTACGTTCATTTTTCCAAGTTTTATAAAGGGACTTTTGCCAAAGCCATGCTTGCCACCAATTCAAAGTTTGATGCCATCCGATACTTTGAAGCCTTTGAAGAATTTGGGGATATTAACACCGCCGTGATTATGTCACCACCGGATCAGCGTGAAGGCTATGACGAAGTGGATGAAGAACCCAAAGATCGAGTGGTTAAGTTCTGGAACAAATTGATGAAGGATTATGCAGATCCTGCCAAATATGAAGAACGTATGAAAAACGAATTCATTGTTGGCGATAGCATTGACATCCTGATTGTTGTGGATAAACTGCTGACAGGCTTTGACGCCCCCAGAGCCAGTGTGCTATACGTGGATAAACCTTTAAAAGAACACAACCTCCTCCAGGCCATCGCCCGGGTGAACCGCCTCTATGAAGGAAAAGATTATGGTTTGATCATCGATTACCGGGGTCTCATTCAGGAATTGGACTCTGCCATGAAGACTTACTCCGGGGCAGGACTTGAAAATTTTGATGGGGAAGACATTTCAGGGGCTCTTGTTGATGTGGTTGGAACCATCGGTTTACTTAAACAAGCATACTCAAATCTTGTTGGGCTGTTCAAAGGTGTTAAAAACAAAAGTGACCATGAAGCCTATGAACTGGTGCTCGCGGATGATGCAATACGAAATGATTTTTACAATGAACTGTGTCAATTTGGCAAGTATCTGGGAATCGCTCTGGAGTCTGAGCATGTTTATAATGCCCTGGGCAAAGATGAACTCAATCATTTCAAAAAAGAACTGAAGTTCTACCAGGAGTTGAGAGCATCTGTTAAACTGAGATACTCCGATGCCATTGACCACAAAGAATATGAAGCCAAAATGAGAAATCTAATGGATACCTATATTGCAGCCGAAGACGTGCTCATCATCACCGCACCGGTTGACATTCTGAACAAAGAAGAGTTTGAGGAAGAACTGCTAAGACTGGGTTCCCCCAGAGCCAAAGCCGATGCCATCAGAACCAGAATGACCAAGAGCATCACCGGAAAATGGGATGAAAACCCCATCTTCTATAAAAAATTCTCTGAGCGCATCGAAGAGATCATTGCTGCCTACAAAGAAAAACGAATCTCCGATGCCGATTACCTGAGAAGAATGAGTGAAGTGAAAGAAGATTACCGAAAAGGATATTCCGGCATAACCTATCCACAGAAGATTAAGCACAATATCAATGCCCAGGCCTTTTATGGGGTTGTAAAGGAATCCCTGGAAAATGACAGTTCATACAGTGTCAAGGATGGTACAGCCGTTCATGAGCCCCCTGAAATATACAATTATGAAAATATCTTGGCAGATGTTGCGGTGGACGTGGATCTCATCATAAAGGAACATAGCAAAGTAGACTGGCATGATAATCCTGATGTCCATAACGATATTTCAACAGCCTTGGATGAGCTTTTTTATAATTTGAAGAAGACTTGTTTTACAGGCTTGACTTATGCCCAGGTTGATCGGATTATCGAGGACATTAAAACAGTGGCTTTAAGGCGCTATTAGGTGGTTCTCATGGAAAAACATTGTGTAAACTATGGCGAAAGAACCATTGAATTTCTGCTGGTCAGAAAAAATGTCAAGAACATCAACCTGAATGTGAAACCGGATATGACCGTTGAGGTATCAGCAAACCCAAAGGTACCAATTGATTATATACTGAAATTTGTCAAAGAAAAAGCACCCTGGATTGTTAAAAATATGGGTTATTTTAAAGATGTACAGCCGGAACAGAGCAGTGAAAAAGAATATGTGAGCGGTGAATCCTTTAAGTACCTGGGGAAGCAGTACCGGCTTAAAGTAGAGGAATGTGATGAAGAATCGGTTAAATACTACCGGGGCTTCATTGAGCTTAAGATCAGGGATCGCAAAGACCGGCCCCGTAAAGAAAAGTTGATGAAAGAATGGTTTAAAAAAAAGGCCGATTTGAATTTTCTTGCCAGCCTTAAACGGGTCCATCTTCTTGTGGAAAAATACGATATTGAAATGCCGGAAATTCAGATCAGAACCATGAAAGCCCGATGGGGATCGTGTATCAAAGATAAAAACAGTATCATGCTTAACCGTGAACTAATCAAAGCTCCAAAGTTCTGTATTGACTATGTTGTGCTTCATGAGCTGGTGCATTTTAAATATCGAAATCATGATGGTGAGTTCTATACCTTTATGACCATCCTCATGCCCGATTGGAAGCAACGGAAGGAAATACTGGATGAAGACAGTTGTGAG
>JAENWH010000452.1 GCA_016650135.1 Peptostreptococcaceae bacterium | reverse complement strand
CGTTATTTCCCGTTATTTCCCGTTATTTCCCGTTATTTCTCATATTCAGAATAGTCTAATTTCTCTTGCAGCGAAATACGTTGAATACCCTAATGTTGTAGATTGAATACTTTTAATTTTCTGAATTAATTTTAAATTTAGACAAATTACACAATTTGTTATTTTGCCAGCGCGACTGTTTATTGATTTAGGCATTCATTGATTCAGGCCACGGCGTTTGCAAATAAAGGCTTTATTAATTCAGGTATTGCCTTATTTTTTATTTACTGTTTATTTTTATCCATCTTTTCTATTTTTTTCAGTAGAACTTATTTATAAAATCAGGTGAGTTTTTAAATCAGTAATATTTTATTTATTAAGCTGGGTTTTTATCAGCCGCTATCGATTTCCGCCTGTATTCACCTGTTATTAATCACCATAATCTACGCATCTCCTAATGCTCCCATCTTTGTTAAACTTTTCTCTATTTTTTACCTAATATCAAGGTTGTCTATCATTAGTGGCTGTCTTCTGCCCCCCATATAAAAAAGCTGGCTCCTATCCCTTTCAGAAGCCAGCTTATATAAGTATTTAAATATTTATTTTATAGATCGGGTCTGAACTAACATATATAGTTTGGTGCCAAACTGATATATATAGCCTGGATCCATTTTTATCCGTAGAATTTATACTCTAATTATTTTTCGTATATATTAATAGTATCCCTTGTCAGCATAGCCTTTTCGATTAACCCTTCTGCATCCAGTTTTGATTCCGATTCAAGTATTCGTTCCAATCTGGGTTTTGTCGCAGGGTGCTTTGGCAGGAAAACAGTGCAGCAATCTTCGTAAGGCTTTATGGAAGTCTCATAAGTGCCTATTTCCCTCGCCTTTTCCATTATATCCACCTTATCCATGGCTATCAAAGGTCTCATTACAGGCATTTTTACCACAGCATCGGTAACTACTAAGGCTTCCGCTGTCTGGCTCGCCACTTGCCCCAGATTTTCCCCTGTGATGAGCATCATGCAGTTTCTTTCCGCTGCAACCTTTTCTGCTATTCTCATCATGAATCTTCTGACTAAGATGGTAGTCTCTTCTTCAGGGCAATTTTCAACGATTGCCTCCTGAATCGGCAGCAGATTAATGGAATGCATCCTGAAATTTCCAGCGTAACCGGCAATAATTTTTGCCAGATCCTCTACCTTTTCCTGCGCCCTCTCACTGGTGTACGGATAGGAGTGAAAATGCATTGCTTCAATCAGCATCCCTCTTTTCGCCATCATCCAGGCTGCAACAGGACTGTCTATTCCACCGGAAAGAAGAACAAGACCTTTTCCATTTGTTCCGAGTGGAAGGCCGCCAAAACCTGATACCTTTTGTTCAAAAATATAAGTTTTGTCCTTTCTGACGTCAACAAAAAGTAATGCTTCCGGGTTATGAACATCAACAGACAAAACCTTACAACCGATTAATACTTTCGCACCAATCTGTCTCGCAATATCCGGGGATTTTACGGGGAAATTTTTATCCGCTCTTTTGGCATCAACCTTAAAGGTTTTAACCCCTTTTCTTTCAATTAATTCCAGCATAAATGCCACCGCTGTTTCCCCGATCTTATCCATATCCGATTCAGATTCAACCGCTGGACTTATTGAAGCCACGCCAAAAACTTTTGAAATAATCCCTATTATCCTATCTATATCAAGTGATTTGTCAGCACGGACAAATATAAGGCCTTCCAGCCTTTTTACCTCCACATTTTCAAATTCCTTTAAGACCTTTTTTATTCTATCCACCAGCATTTTTTCAAAGTAAGGCTTATTCAGTCCCTTCAGCGCAACCTCACCGCATCTGACAATCAATGTATTTCTTTCGTTCACTTTTTCCTCCATTATCTGAAACTTAACAGTTTTCTCATTTTGTTGATTATAATCACAAGCTTCTCCACTGTATAATCTATATCCTCCTGGGTATTAAATTCACTTAAACTAAATCTAATAGCGCCTTCAATTTCCATATTATTTAGCCCTATTTCCTTCAACACGTGACTTTGCCCTTTTTTATTTGAAGAACATGCAGATCCTGTTGAAACATAAAT
>JAENWH010000263.1 GCA_016650135.1 Peptostreptococcaceae bacterium | reverse complement strand
CCACAGAGGTCATCAAAGCTATAACTACAAGACCCCAGGAGAAATATATTTTGGGAAACTTGCAAATGCAGCTTAAATCAAGAGAGGAGTTCATAACTAAGAATTTCTAAAATTTTGTCTTGACAAGCGTGCACATTATACTTTTATGCTTTCCTTTTCCACTCAGTTTATAGATTTTGTTGCATTTTCTTTTGGCCGCATGATGGGCAAATTAATGTTTCTAATTGAATCGTCGCTTTTTGCATTTCCATCTCTCCTTACTCTAATATCTTAATTTGTAGTGATGAATCCGCATATTATTAGCTGTTTCTTTTGTTAAACCAAGTGCATACAGTAAGCGCCTAAAACCTAAAATCCGAATTCATTAGCCTTAAATCATTAATAAACTATCTAAATCAATGATTTTTATTTTGCTGTTTGAAATCTGTTTGATGTATCCTTCATTTTCCAGATCCGCTAATTTTCTACTAATTGTTTCCGGTGTCGTTCCTAGATATGATGCAATATCCTTCTTATTCATTGGCAATTCAATCTCCATCGATTTTTTCTCAGAATCAACGCATTCAGCTAAAAATAGTGCAATCCTTGTTTCCACCTTTTCAGTAGCGAAGCGAGTCATCTGTTTTTCTGACTGCTCCAGTCTACTTGAAAACTCAACCAGTACTTTTAATGAAATGGAAGGGTACTTCAAGAGGAGGTTTTGTAATTCAGAGCGTTTTATCGTGCAGACACTTGCTTCTTGCATTGCCTCCGCATATGATTCATGTATGGTTTCACTAAATAAAGCTAATTCACCTGTAAAATCTCCTGGATCCAGAATTCGCAATAGTTGTTCTTTCCCGGATTCAGAAAGTCTATAAATTTTTATCCTTCCTGTGCTCACAATGTAAAGGGAGTCTGACTTATCTCCTGATCGGTAAAGATTTTCACCTTTTCTGTAGGTAATAGAATGAGTCACCCCCATAATTTCGTCCATTTGTTCTTTTTCCAGGTGATTGAAAATCGGCACCAAAGACACACAGGCTTCATGATCTTCATCATGTTCATGACTATGCCCATCAAAGCCATGCTTCATAACATGTTTTTGAATTCCTTTTATTATTTTTATCATAAAAAATCTCCTATACAATTATGTTCAATTGCTCTATTAAATCATATTTTATTTATTATACGCTCTAACCTGTTACTATTCAAGCACTGCGATTCTGTTGAAGGGAAATAGTATGAATTTAGCCTGTCCCAATATCTTATTTTCAGGGATAAAAGGGTCATTCCATTTTCTGCTGTCAAGTGAATGCTCTCTGTAATCGCCAAGGAAAAAGTATTCTCCTTCAGGTACTTTATAGCTTCCACTTAGGTGACCAGGGTGCATTACATAGGTTTCTGTCAACTTTTTATTGTTTACCGAGACCTCCCCATCAGTGTTGATTTCGACCTGATCATTTGGGATACCAATTACTCGTTTCACCATAATTTCGCTGAATTCTTCAGATTTAAACACAAGAATATCCCCACGTTCAATTTTAGAAGTATCCAATATTCTGCTCGTTATGATCCGATCACCAATTTCAATTGTTGGGTACATGGATGCGCTTGGAACATAAATTACAAAATAAACGTAATTATATAATAAGGTGATAACAATGAAGATACCTGCGAGATAGTACAAGGGCTTTAATTTTTTTCTCATTTTACACTTCCTTTTAAAGTTTTAATAATTTTTCAGACAACATTCATATATGACTTTACCCTTTAGTATTAATACAGCCCCATTCACAAAATAAAATGTGAATTGGGGCTTTTGTATTATTTTGATGGAATTATGAAAGTTTGCCCAGGATATATGAGGTCTGGATTGGCTATTTTATTTAAATTTGCAATCTGCTTATATGTTGTATTGTATTTCAATGCAATTTCCCAAAGAGTATCTCCAGATTTTACAATATATGCAACTTCATTATGGGTAGCTTCAGCTTCGTGTGTAGCTTCTGCTTCGTGTGTAGCTTCTGCTCCTTGATGAGCATCACCATGTTCTTCTTCACCTTCAGCATATTTGAAGTAGCTTACATATGACTCAATATATTCTCTGCCTGCCTCAAGATCATTCACATCGAAATCCTTCAACGACATTACTCTTTCAAATCTTTCAGCTATTTCGGTCATTCTCTCATCTGGAACTAAACCTTCTTCATTCAATTTAATAATAGGGTTTAAATTACCAACTGCTATGCTCTCATCTGCAGCTGCTACCACTTCATCCACTGGAGTTCCATATGGTTTTAAACCATCGAAGGCTGCACCCTCACCCGCCCTATGAATTCTTACAAGCTCACTGAAAAAGTATTGTTCTGCTACTTCCTTCGCCTCGGGACTCAAGTCTTTCATTTTCATAATAAGATTGAATTTATCTTTAATTTCTTGTTCATATTGAGGTTGGATCCATTTTAGCGTATAGTTAACGTTACCCGTTTCTATTGCTTTGAATCCATCAGCAACTGTAGGTCCTTCCATTGTGTCGCAATGTGCGCTAGCCGAAAGGGGCATAATGAACATGATTGCTGCTGCCGCAACTACTACCCCAAGTGTTTTCATCATTTTTGATTTTAAATTCAAGACATTAGTATTCATTTTAATCCTCCTAATTATTTACTTATTTTAATTTTACTTATCGATGATTCATTCATCTGCTTATTAATTTAAAAATCTTCATTTGTTATCCCCCCCTTGTTTATAGTTCTATTTTAATTGAATTATAAAGTAATAACCTTGATTAAAATCAAGGTTTTAATATTCAAAGATTTTATTTTTAAAAAACAAAGTGCGCTTCCGTGTCTCAGAAACGCACATTTGCCATCTTTCGCCTATTCACTTATCCATTATTTAATAATATTGAAATGAGTGCCTTACTAGTTATACATTATACAGATTTTACTTGAGATTTTTTGACTTCATATCCTAATGAAGTTATAGCATTTTCGATTTCTTCTATGGATGTTTTTTGATCGTCATAGTTTAATTTAACTTTGCCTGAGTTAAATAATACATTTACACTTTCTTTCTCTACACCTTCTAAGGCTTTTACTGCATTATCAATTTTTACCAAACATGATGGACAAGTTAATGCTTCTAATTGAATAACTGCTTTTTGCATTTTTCATTTCTCCTTTTCATTATTTTTTTACTTTGGCGTATATATTCACTCATTTATACTTATAGTTTACTTTTTCAATTTTAAAACTTAATTCATTAATATCAATGTTCTTTCTATTTTTTTGATTTCATCTTAATCTATACCGAAGGAGTCTCATACCGTTTAAGATTACGACTAAGATGCTTGCTTCGTGTACTAACATGCCAATCGACATATTCATCCATTCACTGAAAAACACACTTGCAAGCAGGACTAACACAACTCCTACTGCGATAACAATATTTTGGCGCATATTATTAGCTGTTGCTTTTGTTAAACCAAGTGCATGCGGTAAGCGACTAAAATCCGAATTCATTAGCACAACGTCCGAGGTTTCAATTGCGACATCTGTACCGCTTCCCATAGCAATTCCAATCTGTGCCAAAGCCAGTGAAGGACTATCATTTACCCCATCTCCAACGAATGCAACAATATGACCTTTAGTCTTTAACTCTTCAATATATGCCGACTTATCTCCCGGTAACATATGCCCGTGTGCTTCCGTCAGACCCAATTCACGCGCAACTAAATCAACTGTGCCCTGGTTGTCTCCCGAAAGAACGACTAGATTTTTAACGCCTAATTT
>JAENWH010000415.1 GCA_016650135.1 Peptostreptococcaceae bacterium | reverse complement strand
TAAAGGGAAAAAGTCTTAACCCAACAGGCATCAGGCGGCAGGCACCAGTCATCTCCAAATAAGACTGTTATATAAAAAGCTGGTATCCAAAAATTTAACATATTTAAAAAAACTTTTTAAAAACAAAGGGTGCCAACAGCAAAAGAACTCCCACAATAATTATAAAAATACCCTTTGTAAAATATGGGTAGACAATCAGAATTAATCCAGCTATAAGAAAATGAAAATCAGACTGCTTTTTACCATATACAAAATAGCCAAGACCAATTGAGCTAATCAATATACTGATATATAAATACATAATAATCACTTGTATGAGATATTTATTAACTAAATCATACTTCTCCTTTGGATAGACTATATAGAAATATAAAGTCAAAGTCAACGGGAAGGTCTTTTCAAATTGCAAAATATTTGTTATAATGAATTGTTATAAAGCCTATTGTTCTGATGAAGTGTTTGGGTTTGTAAACACTTGCATCTGGGGAATAAGGCTTTTTTATTACTGAATTCTGAACTAGAGGATGATTATTATATTATGATTAAAAATGAAAGAACAATGGAAGTAAATAGAAGGAAAACCTTCGCTATCATTTCCCATCCCGATGCCGGGAAAACAACTTTGACTGAAAAACTGCTTCTATATGGAGGAGCTATCAGGCTTGCAGGAGCGGTAAAAGGCAGAAAAGCAAGTAAACATGCTGTTTCGGACTGGATGGATATTGAAAAAGAAAGAGGGATATCTGTAACATCAAGTGTAATGAATTTTGATTATAACGGATATCGAATCAATATACTGGATACACCGGGACATCAAGATTTCAGTGAAGACACCTATAGAACACTTACTGCCGCCGATAGTGCTGTCATGCTGATAGATGGAGCGAAGGGTGTTGAGGAACAGACAATAAAACTTTTTCATGTCTGCAGAATGCGTGGAATACCAATTTTCACCTTTGTCAATAAAATGGATAGAAATTGCAAGGATCCATTTGAACTGATGCAGGAAATCGAAGATGTTTTAGAAATCAGATCATGTCCAATGAACTGGCCGATTGGAACAGGTCATGATTTCCAAGGAGTATACAACAGAGAGCATGCGCAGATTGATCTATATAAACCAGGGGCTCATGGAAAGAAAAGCGATGCTGCCAGCATTTCTATTTCAGGAGAAGCAGAATTTGAAAAAGAATTGGGACACACACTTCATAAGAAACTTCAGGACGATATAGAACTGCTTGATATTGCAGGAGATTTGTTTGACATGGTAAAAGTGCAGAAGGGGGAATTGACTCCTATGTATTTTGGCAGTGCTATGACAAATTTCGGAGTGAAGCCTTTTCTTGAAGAATTGATTAATCTGGCTCCATCACCGGGTATAAAAAACAGCACTGAAGGAGATATAATACCTGATAGTGAAGACTTTTCCGGCTTTATCTTTAAAATCCAAGCAAATATGGATGCTGCACATCGAGACAGGATTGCTTTTATTAAAATTTGCTCTGGTAAATTTGAAAAAGGCATACAGGTTATTCACGAAAGAACGGGTAAAAATATTCGGTTATCCCAACCACAACAGTTTTTCGCTCAGGAAAGAACCCAGGTTGAAGAGGCATATGCGGGAGATATTATTGGGGTATTTGACCCAGGGATTTTTAATATTGGAGACACCTTATGCGGAGGGAAAAAACCGTTTAGATTTAATCCGATTCCTATATTCCCAGCGGAACATTTTGCCACAGTTATGACAAAGAATGCCCTAAAAAGAAAACAGTTTTTAAAAGGGATCAACCAGATTTCCGAAGAAGGGGCAATTCAGGTGTTCAAACAGCCAAGTATAGGAGTTGAAACCTTAACTATCGGGGTTGTTGGCGTTATGCAGTTAGAGGTGCTGGAATACAGAATGAAAAAAGAATATGGGGTGGATATAATTATTCGACGCCTCCCATACACCATTGCAAGATGGATTGTAGCAGATAAAGTGACTAGAGAAATGTTGGGATATACGGATTCTTCCATCCTTGTAGAAGATCGATATAACAGACCGGTAGCCTTATTTACAAGGGAATGGGATATCAAACGTGTTCTTGACAAAAATAAGGGAATGCAGCTTCTGGAAGTAAGCCCATTATAAGCATCCGAAATTAACGAGCATATGAAAAATGTGGTAACACATCAATCATATGCTCGTTCTAATTTAATGTAAAACTTATCCACAGGCTTAATTTTAACAAATCCACCAACTGCAAGGGTTATTTTTTTCACAAACCCAATGTCGGATGCTTATAATGGGTTTGCTAATTTAACTAGCTGAT
>JAENWH010000512.1 GCA_016650135.1 Peptostreptococcaceae bacterium | reverse complement strand
TGTTATTTCGCCACCACCTTTTGATAATTCCATGGACATTTTCATCAGACAATGATGATAAATATCCCCAATTTCTCTTCCAGCTACTTCATAAACTCTCCGTTCATCTGGTTTCAATCCATATGCCATCAGAAATGCAAAGGGGCATCTGCTATATTTTTCTATGCTTGAGGGGCTAAGTTTCAACGGTTTTTCAAATTCCTTCCTGAAAAGTTTTTTTGAAATGTTTGTACCCAGACTTTCAAGCTTTCCGGAATAAAAAATCCCTTTTGACAACCTGTCAATGGTCTCCGAATCTTCCTTTTTATACCATTCTATAACCTGTTTCCATTCTCTTTCAACGGGCAAGCCTTCCAGACCTTTTCTGACTGCCAGTGTCATATGCTTCACTGCGTTTTCCTTCGCTGAGATAAGTTCCATCGGATTGCCTCTGCTGATAATGTCTTTTTCAATCTCCATCGATTGAAATATTTGATTGATCTTATCAAATACAGACGATTGTTTCAATTCTTTGCCTTCTGTATCCGAAATGGAATATCCAATCCAAAGATACTTTTCCGGCATGGATAAAGTTTTATAGATAGCCAGTTTTTCTTCTTTAATCCTGAGTTCATCAATTTTACAGATTTCGGCCTTGCTGTCATAAAGCTTCGCCTTTTCATCCTCGCTGAGCAGTCCTTCATTCACACTATCCTGTGGCAGCACACCATCATTTGCGCCAATGATAACAAGCGCCTTTAAAGCGCTTCCTCTTGTTCTTTGCATCGTTCCAACCATAATTCTGTCAAGCGTCGGTGGTATAAGTCCGATTTCTATTGCTTCAAATCCAGATGCGAGAACCTTTGCGAATTCCCTGTTCGGTATTTTATCCTGACCCAGCAGCTCAATGAGCTGTTCTAAAATCCCAACCAAAATCCCCCATATTTGAGAGGTTTCATCCGCCAGTTCCTGTTGATTGTTTTCAATTTGTATTTGTATTAATTCCTCCAGTTTATTTGGGAGTTGCACCTGATTATTTAAATAATAATACAGTGCCAGCACCTTTTCTTCAACAGTCCCGGCTTCTTTATATTTTTCTTCAAACAGTAGAATCGGTTGGATCAATTTCGACCTGATGGAATTTATATATTCCAACCCAGCTGGCTGGTATTCCATTGCACCTTTTTCAAATTCTTTTTTCCAGGCATTACCTCTAATTCTGTATTTATATGCGTAATTTTCCAGTTCCTCAACTTCGTCATTTGTCAAGTCCGAAAGGCCTGTCTTAGCCAGCCTGAAAACATCCTGGCTTAACCATCCTCGTGAATTAATATCTGTTAAAGCCGACACAAATTCAAGAATTGGATGATGTAATGCATTTCTCTTTTTATCCAGAAAAATCGGCAATCCATACTCCTCAAAGGTTCTTTTTATGATAGATCCCCGTATCTCCATATCATTACATATGACGACAATGTCTCTGAATCTCAGACCCTTGTCTCTCACTAATTCAACGATAAACGCCGCAGCGCTTTCAACCTCCGCATAAATATTCGCTGCATTGATTAAGGCGATTCCCTCTGTTTCCTCGCTCTCCCTAAATGGCAGTGAAAACAATTCTTCCTCTAAATCAGCTAGGGCCTGGTGGCGCACTTTTTCACTTTTTACTAGGTATTCCGCCCCTATTTTATTCTTAGTAAACCCCTGGTTCTCTTCCCCCGCCATACGTGTTAGCTTGTTGATCATTCCT
>JAENWH010000216.1 GCA_016650135.1 Peptostreptococcaceae bacterium | reverse complement strand
TCTTTCCAAACATTACTCAACCCTGCAGGGCATAAAAGCCCTTCCTTTCAAATTTTTTAACTGCCTCTGTATTTAATGTGTCCTTCATGTCAAGCAATAATAATTCTCTCATTTCTTTCATGTACATTTCTTTATGCTCTGTATCTCTATTTATACTCTCTTGCTCAGAATATTTTGAATTGATATATCCAAGTAGTATTCGGTACAAATCCTCCTTTTTATGTGATCTGTCCTGATGTCCATGATGATAGTAATAACCTGCAAGCGCTTCATAAAAATCAAAAGGGTCATCTCTGGTTTTTTTGATTAGTTCCATCAAACTCCTGTTGAATCCGCCTTTATTGTAATAAAGATCCAACACTGCTTCAATTTGTTTTATCCTGACGATTTCTTCAGCACTGATATATTTGTTTGATATAACCTCATAAGGGGCCTTTCTTCTATAAACATACCCATATATTTCCGTTTTTTCCCGAATGCCGGTCCCTTTTAAAAGCTTGAGAAACCCTAGTTGAAGCATGTCCGGTTTCATTGCATATACCTGATTAAAAGAGGTTTTAAAGGTCTCATAATCTTCAAAAGGCAGACCCGCAATTAAATCCAGGTGAACATGGATGTTGTTGAAACTGATAATCTTCTCAATATTTGCCTTCGCTTTTTCGAACTCCTCTGTTCGATTGACGGCTTCAAGGGTTTGTTTATTTGTACTTTGAATCCCAATTTCAAACTGCATTTGGCCGGGTCTGACGTCTTCAAGTCTGTCAAGCAACCTCTGGGTAATCAGCTCGCCACACATTTCAAAGTGAAAATTTGTCACGCCATTGTCGTTTTCTATAAGGTAATTTATTATATCATAACACCTGTCATCATTCCAGTTAAAAGTCCTGTCTACAAACTTCACCTGTTTCACGTTGCTGCTGAGGAAAAAATCAAGTTCCTTCAAAACCCTGTCAACCGGTAATGCTCTGATGCTGTTGTCGATGGATGAGAGGCAATAGGCGCACCTGTAAGGGCAACCCCTTGAAGATTCATAGTAAAGTGTTTTATCCTTTTGAATTTCAACAGTCCTATAGGGAAACGGGATCAACTCAGGTGCAATCGGGCTTTCGATTTTATTTGTCTCTATTTTTTTGCCTTCCAGAAAATCCTTGCAAAGTTTTTTGAATGCCAGCTCACCCTCGCCGATGATTACTACGTCTATAAAACTGTATTGCGCCAGTAACGCTTCCCTGTCAAAACTTACTTCAGGACCGCCCAGAACAATCTTTACCTGAGGCTTTGCCTTCTTCAGGTTTTCTGCCAAATAAAGAATCTTTTCAATATTCCAGATATAACAGGAAAAACATACAAGTTCATGTCCCCCCGATACCAGCTCTGTAAAAATATAGTCATCATCATTGTTAATGGTAAATTCTTTGATCTGAATTTGCTCCTTATATTCAATCGCGGCTTCATACAAATATCGAATAGCCAGATTCATATGAACATATTTCGAGTTAAGTGTGGTCAGTAATATCTTCATAGTTTCTCTTTCCTTTAAATCAGAGGGCTCTGAATCGTTCATCCTTCAGCATCCCTTTGTTTTCCATTGCCGCATCCAGCTGACCCGCCATTTTCGCCTTATCTCTCGGCAAATCACCTCTTAAGGATACATAATTTGAAGCATGGTTGCTCCTGAATACACAGGTTTTATCAACATTAATATTTTCCAGCAGCAATGCCGTTTCTTCTACAACCTCTTCAGGGCTCAGCTTCTTAAATTTCCCTGATATAACATCAGAATACATTGGTGCGTTCTGTTCCACCATCAGTGTCAACAGCCCCACATAAGAAGGTTCGGTTTCGCTGATCAGGGTTCCGCTGTCGATGGCATGTTTCTCCCATTGGTCTCTGCCGGCAAGCCCTGAAATAAGAGTTACAGACGCTTTAATTCCCGATTCTTCAATTTTTTTTATGGCAGAAATGATTTCTGCTCTGGTTGACCCTTTTTTTATATCAAGCAGTACCTGTTCATTGCCTGATTCCGCACCAATATATATGATGCCAACACCGGCATCTCTTAATTTTTCCAGCTCAGATAGTGTTTTTTTATTTACATCCTGAGGGGTGCCGTAAATGCCAACTCTTTCACATTCCGGAAACAACTGCTCAATTTTCTTCAGAATAACCAGAAGTTTTTCATTTGTCAGAACCAGGGCATCACCATCTGCCAGGAATATCTTTCCGACATTCTTGTAACTTTTTCTTGCCGTTTCCAGATCCTGTAATACTTCTTCTATATCTCTGACTCTAAACTGCTTGTCCTTAAACATGCTGCAAAAGGTGCAGTCATTGTGTGCACAACCGATTGTAACCTGTATAATCAGGCTGTAAGCCTCACTCGGCGGTCTGTATATGCTTCCCTCGTATCTCATTTTCTCTCCATTCCTACATTTTTTCCGGCACTTCCATTCCAAGTAACCCAAGTCCGTTTTTAATTGTAATCTTTGCCGCAAAAACAAGTGCCAGTTTTGCCAGTTTTTCTTCTTCATCTTTAACTAAAATATGCTCATCATGATAGAAATGATTGAAGCTTTGCGCAACATTCACCAGATGTCTTGTGACAATCGATGGTTCATAACGCTCGCCAGCCTCCTTGATAATCTGAGGAAACTGGTAAATCAGCTTTGCCAGTTCATATCCACTGTTGCTTGTAATATATTTCAGCTTCAATGCTTCTATATTCATAGCTTTTTTAGCCGTTTCCTCACCAGCATTTCTAAGCAGACTTGCCGCTCTGGTGTGTGTATATTGAACATATGGACCTGTTTCTCCTTCAAAATTCAATACCTTTTCCCATGAAAAAACGTAATCTTTAATTCTGTTGTTTGAAAGTTCCTGGAAAATAACAGCCCCAATGCCAATCTGCCTTGCTGTTTCTTCAATGTTTTCCGTGTTAACATCCTTCTCAATGATAACCTGTTTAGTCTGTTCAACCGCTCTGTTCAATACCTCTTCAAGATAAACTACTCTTCCATGCCTTGTTGACATGGTCCCCTCTTCAAGACTGACAAGTCCAAACGGGATATGGACACAATCCTTAGCCCAGTCATTGCCCATCAGTTCAATAATCTTTATCCATTGCTTGAAATGAAGATTCTGCTGAGATGCTACAATGTATAGATTCTTGTAGAAATTGTAATGCTCTTTTCTGTAAACTGCAGCAGCTATGTCTCTCGTAATATACAATGTCGAACCATCACTCTTCATAATAAGAGCCGGAGACATATTGTATTCCTCAAGGTCAACGATTTGAGCTCCCTCGGATTCCTTCAAAAGATTGGCATCCTTCAGCATATTTACGACTCTTTCCATTTTATCCGAATAAAAGCTTTCGCCTGCATAAGAGTCAAACTCAATCCCTAACATTTCATATACTCTGCTGAACTCCTTCAGACTTTCTTCACGGAACCATTTCCATAATTCAACCTCTTCAGGTTCTCCGTTTTCCAGTTTAGTAAACACTTCTCTTGCTTCATCTTCAAGCGAAGGGTCCAGTTCACACTCTTCATGAAATTTCACATAATAATTAAGTAATGTTTTAATTGGTTCTTTTATAACATCTTCTTTATTGCCCCAGCGTCTGTATGAAACAATCATTTTCCCGAACTGCGTTCCATAATCACCAAGATGGTTAATTCTTTCAGTTTCATATCCAAGAAAATCATAAATTTTATAAATTGAATTTCCGATGACTGTGCTTCTGATATGCCCAATATGGAAAGGTTTTGCAATGTTTGGAGAAGAATATTCAACAATCACCTTCTTGCCTTTGCCTTCATCGCTTCTTCCGAAGTTTTCCTGAGTTGAAACAACCTCTTTAATGACATCATAAATAAACTCTTCTCTCGAGAGAAATATGTTGACGTAAGCATTCACAGGTTCCACCTTCGCAATTATTTTGTTATCTGCGAGCTTAGCTGCAATATCCTTTGCAATCATCGGAGGTGCTTTTCGGAGTTCCTTTGCAAGTCTGAAACAGGGGAATGCAAAATCTCCCATTTTCTCATCTGTAGGGATTTCAATCATCCCCGCAATTTCCTCTTTTGAAAGATTCTCTACCGCAGTTGAGATAGCCTCTGCAATAAGTTCTTTATAATTAATCATCGTTTTTCTCCTTTTTCAACCTATTTATCCTAAACCTGCCTGTTGCATTTCATCTGCTTCAGTCAATACTTTTATTCCATGCTCTTTAAGCACCCTTGCGAAATAGCCATCTCCATCCACAACAGTTCCTGTAAAGGTTCCATCATAGATTTTACAGCAACCGCAGGACGGGCTGTTTGCCTTTAAAATTGCACCTTCAATTTT
>JAENWH010000285.1 GCA_016650135.1 Peptostreptococcaceae bacterium | reverse complement strand
TAGTTTATTATCCATCATTTACCCCTTTTTCTGAACTCTTGAAAGTACTTCCTGGTATGTCTCTTCCACATTGCCAAGATCTCTTCTGAATCTGTCCTTATCCATTTTTTCGTTCGTAACAGCATCCCAAAGCCTACAGGTATCAGGAGAAATCTCATCGGCGAGGATAATGTTACCATCTTTCTGTTTCCCAAATTCTATCTTAAAATCAATAAGTTTAAGACCTATTTCAAGAAAAAATTCTTTAAGGCTGTCATTAATCATATATGTGTATTTCTTAACTTGTGCAAGCTCTTCTTCTGTTGCCAATTCAAGCGCCAAAATATGATCATCATTTATTAACGGATCTCCTAACTCATCATTCTTGTAAGAAAACTCAAGAATTGGTCTTGCAAGAACTCTGCCCTCTTCCACGCCATATCGTTTTGAGAATGAACCAGCAGTTACGTTTCTTATGATTACCTCAAGCGGTAATATTTTTACTGCCTTCACAAGGGTTTCTCTTTCACTTAACTGTTCTACAAAGTGTGTTGGAATCCCTTTCTTTTCAAGCATTCGAAATATTATATTCGCCATTACATTATTTACAGCACCCTTCCCTAAAATCTGACCTTTTTTCAGACCGTTGAAAGCTGTTGCATCGTCTTTATAATCAACAATAAATAAGCTTTCATCGTCCGTTTTGAATACTTTTTTTGCTTTTCCTTCATAGATCATTTCCAATTTATTCATCGTTTTCTCTCCTTTTGAAATTCATTATCAATTGCAATTATTTCCTGTTCCATTTTTTCTTTGTATTGAATCATTTTTGCCATAAGTTCAGGATACTTAAGCGATAAAATCTGAACAGCCAGCAATGCGGCGTTTTCTGCTCCGTCAATAGCCACCGTCGCTACCGGGATTCCCTTCGGCATCTGAACTGTAGACAGAAGCGAATCAAGTCCATCTAAGGTTGATGATTTAATCGGGAGTCCAATTACAGGAATTGGCGTAAAGGCTGCCATCACGCCCGCCAGATGCGCCGCTTTTCCAGCCGCTGCTATTAAAACTTCTATCCCGTTTGAAACCGCATCAGTCGCAAATTTTTCTACTACTGTTGGTGTTCTGTGTGCTGAAATGATTCTGCTTTCAAACTCAACACCAAAATCGCTTAAGATTTTTTCTGCTCTTTCCACCACAGGGTAATCCGATATGCTGCCCATTACAATTGCTACTTTCATGTTTCCTCCTCAGCTAGGGCCTGCTGGCGCACTTTGCTGCTGCATGCATTGCAGCTGCAGGCTTGCAGGCCAATTACCTATTTGAAATAATTTACCCCGGACTCGAAAATCTTCTGGTCAAAGTGCCCAGGTACATTTTTATAAAGATTCTGTCCAATTCTTTCCGAATGAGCCATTTTACCAAATACTCGCCCATCCTCTGACGTGATTCCTTCTATTGCATAAGCTGAGTAATTTGGATTAAAACTGATATCCATAGAAGGTTTTCCCTCAAAGTCAACATACTGGGTCGCAATTTGTCCATTTTCAGCCAAACTCCTGATCAGTTTCTCACTTCCAATAAATCTGCCTTCTCCATGTGAAACCGGCAAGGTATAAATATCCCCCACTTGAACACCTGCCAGCCAGGGGGATTTAACGGAGGCAATTCTCGTTTGGATCAGGCAAGACATGTGTCTCCCGATTTTATTATAGGTTAATGTAGGACTGTCCTGGTTCGCTTCTGTGATTGTCCCGTATGGCACAAGCCCTAATTTTATTAATGCCTGGAACCCATTACAAATACCTAGCATCAGCCCATCTCTGTTTTCAAGAAGATCTTTAACCGCTTCCATGATTTTTGGATTTCTAAATACAGCAGTAATAAACTTTGCCGAACCATCTGGTTCATCTCCGCCACTGAATCCACCCGGAATCATAATGATCTGGCTCTCTCTGATTCTCTTTTCCAATTCATCGATAGACTCAATCAGCTGTTTTTCAGAAAGGTTTCTAATAATATGAATAAACGGGTTTCCACCGGCCTTAACAAAAGCTCTCTTGGAATCCATCTCGCAATTGGTCCCGGGGAAAGCGGGAATTAATATTTGAGGTTTTGCAATTCTGACTAATGGTCCCCTCGTATTTCTTTTTTCATAGGAAAAGGTCTCAACGCTTTCCGTGTCTCGGTTTTCCTTAAAGTCTGCTGTTCTGGTTGGGAATATATTTTCGAGAGGTTCTGACATTCTTTTGATTGCTTCATCAAGACTAATAGATAGTTTTGTCTGATTCGACCCTGTATATTCAACATCGATATTTTCCCCATCTGTTGTATTTCCAATTATTTTATAATTTGTACCTTTGAATATTTTTTCTATATCCTCTTTGATTGAAACCTGAAGAATTAATGCCCCATAATCGGCCTCACAAAGCTGATGATAATCTAAATTATAAAGGGCTGCACCTATTTTATTGCCTATTGCCATTTTTACTGCAGAAACAAAGATTCCTCCCTGGCCAATTGTATTTGTGGCAAGAATGTTACCTTTCTTTATAAGCTCACTGATTTTAGACATATTTATTTTATACTGGTTGAAATCTATAATCCCGTTTTCATCACGTGCGTTTGTCATGTATATTAAATGACTTTTGTCAAATTTCAGCTCACTGGTTACTGTGTTTTTCGCTTCGATAACACTCACTGCAAAAGAAATCAAGGTTGGGGGAACGTTAATATCCATAAAAGTCCCTGACATGCTGTCTTTACCGCCAATAGCTGGAATGCTAAGTTCCTTTTGCACCTTTAATGCCCCCAGCAAAGTAGCAAACGGCAGTCCCCAGCTTTCCGTATCACTGCCCAACCGCTCAAAATATTCCTGGAAAGTCAATCGAACCCTGCCAAACTCACTTCCCATGGCAACCTGCTTGGTAACTGAGTCTATTACTGCGTAAAGCGCTCCATGAAAAGGGTTCACACTGGATACCAGAGGATCAAAACCATAGGTCATTAGTGTGGCAGTGTCAGTTTCTCCTTCTGTAATGGGCAGCTTTGCAATCATACCTAAAGAAGGTGAAAGCTGGAATTTTCCTCCTAGCGGCATCATTACCGTTCCCGCCCCAATTGTACTGTCAAACTTTTCTATCAGTCCCTTTTGAGAGCAGCAATTCAAATCATCCAAATAATCCAATGGGTTTTTATAGCCTTTTTCTTCCGTCTCAGTTTTGAGACTGTTTTTAATCAATACTTTTGTATGCTGTTTTACCCCGTTTGTGTTCAAGAAATCTCTGCTTAAATCAAGGATCATTTTCCCTTTCCAAAACATTCTGAATCTACCAGTATTTGTTACCCTGGCAACTGCAACTGCTTCAATATTTTCGCTTTCCGCTAAAGCTAAAAAACGATTTACGTCTTTGTTTTCTACAACAACTGCCATTCTTTCCTGGGACTCAGATATGGCAAGCTCAGTTCCATCAAGACCCTCATATTTTTTTAATACCAAGTCAAGATTTACATCTAAGCTATCCGCCAGTTCTCCTATTGCAACAGATATTCCACCTGCGCCAAAATCATTACATTTTTTAATCAGTTTCGTCGCTTCATTCCTTCTA
>JAENWH010000444.1 GCA_016650135.1 Peptostreptococcaceae bacterium | reverse complement strand
CGCAAGCAATGAAGACAGGGGCCTCTTTGGTGTTTCTTTCTACCAGGTAGAAATATTTGTGTTTGCTCCAAAATACCATCAAAGTTGTTCCTGGCATTTTGTGGAGTTACAGGTTCCAAAATATCTCTAGTTGGAAATAAACAACTCTTAGGATAGCCAACTATACCCATAGCCATGCAGTAATGATCTAATATTATAGATAATGAAGAATGCATGGGAACAATTCTTTGCTTGTTTCCTTTAGTGCATTTAAGAGTTAACACTCCTTCAACAAGATTGACATCCTCCATTTTTAATGCCAAAGTTTCCCCAATACGTAGGCCACAACCGTACATAAGCCGCAGAATCATGGGGAGTTCCACATGAATAAGTTTGTTTTTCTGTACCTTGTAACTTGTTTTTAAATTATCTGCACAATTAAAGATACTAGACAACTCTGTATCAGAAAAAATATATGGAATATAATTATCCTGAGTTTTTGGAATGAGAGGAATATAGCAGTGAATACCATAACTGCATAGCTGATTTAAGAAAATCCTGATTACAATTATCTTGTTGGCTATAGTTGGAGAATGTCCGAAAAGAGAATGCACCCATCCATTCAACTGTGTTTCTGTAAGATTTTTATCGTTACATGATATTGAACATAGGTATTCATCAAAGCCTTGCAATAAAGATTTGTCATGACTATAGGTGCTTTTACTTTTTGAGACCTTTCTTAGATCCAAGAAATCAGAGAGTTCCTCTCTCAAAATGCTATTAAATTTAATCATAGTATACCACCTCCTTGAAGAAATTCTTTGAAATTGCCAGTAGGTTCAGGTACTGTAATAGCACATTGACGCAACATTTCAATATTCAGTTTTGCATAATGCTTGATTGATTTCAAATTAGAATGTCCAAGAATCTTTCGAACTGCCTCGTATGGAACTGAATCATTAACCATAGAACTGGCTAGCGACGAACGAAAAGTGTGTGGTCCGTGTTTTTTCCCTGCTATGTCTATGCCAGCGGCATGAAAGTATTTGGTAGTTACAAAACGCAAGGTGGAAGTGGTAATTCTCTGATGGGGTGCATTTTGTCGAATAAAAACTCTGCGCTCTGAGGTTTTTGGACGGCTATTATTTATATAATCATCTAAAGCTTTTTTTATTTCAGGTAATAATGGCAGCACAAGAGCTTCTCCTGTTTTCTGTTGCACAAAAGCTAAATTTCCACTTTTAGAATTTAGATCATCAAGAGTAATATTCACAATATCTCCAGATCTCATGCCTAACCTTGTAGCCATAAGTATCATTGCATAATCTCTTTTACCTATTTCCGTAGAGCGGTCAATGATGTTTTCAATTTTCGCTATTTCTTCCTCACTGTAAATAACTGGAACTTTAAAAGAATGTTTATAATGAGGGACTAGAGTAGATAGGTCAGTTTTGAGTATCCCAATAATGGCAAGAAATTTTAAAAATTCTCTGATTACGGACCAAGAATCTTTGTTTGTGACTCGAAGACATGCTCTCGATACATGAGTTGCATTCAATTCTTGTATACAGGTACAGTTAAGTGCAATACAATCTTTTAGAAATAATCTTAAAAAGTGATCTTTTTTTATAAATGTATTTTCTTTGTTGCAATTTTCATAACATTTTGTAGCAAATAAGTTTAATGCTATTTCATAATTCTCAGGTAATAATTTACACCTTTTTGTATGTTGTACAACATAATCTATACCAGAATAGAAGTCATTAAATCTGTTTATAGTGAGAAGGATTGCTTTCTGTGTAGGAACCCCTATGTTGTGTGCTGCAAGATATAAATCATAATATTTCAAACCAATATCTGGAGTGTAATAAAATATTCTATGATTTTGCATGAACAATTGAACTTTAAACAACTTCCTATAATAATTCGTCAATGTTGATTGTTTGTACGATTTTTCCTGTTGTAAAAATAGCAGAAACTCTGTTAGTAACTCATCAAAAGACATAGTTCTAATTACTTCTTGATTCATAAAGTACCTCCAATATGATTTTGATTTCATTATATATGGAGTATTATTATTTGAGAAGAATTAAAATAAATTGTTTAATTATATAGCTTTACAATAGTCTTCTCGGATAACTATTCTTCTAGGATAATG
>JAENWH010000146.1 GCA_016650135.1 Peptostreptococcaceae bacterium | reverse complement strand
ATCTCAGGTAGTTTGACCAGCCTGACCTATAATTTTTACTGTTTTCCATTTTGGTTCTCCCCAATTCTATTTGCATTTGTTGCGTACAGCATAACTGTTTCCTCATTGATATCCTTTCTGTCCAACACAACCTGCAATCTGGAATGATAAAAAACTGCACATCTGTCCGATATCTTTTGGATTTCAAAGATTTCCTGTGTGTTCATAATGATAGTCTTACCTTGCTCTGAAAGTTTAACAATCAATTTATAAATTTCGCTTTTTGCTCCTACATCGATTCCTTGTGTGGGATTATCCAGAAGAAATATCTCTGCATCTGTGTTCAGCCATCTGGCAATCATAACCTTTTGCTGATTTCCACCGCTTAAACTGACAATCAGATCCTTATAACTATTGGCTTTAATATTCAGTTTTTTACTGAGAATATTATATTTTTCAATTTCATTTTGCTTATTGATCTTTTGCCTCTTCCAGCTAAGTGTATGTTCTGATATATAGCAGTTTTCAAGTAACGGCAAATCTTTCAATACCGCGTTTTCCTTACGGTTTGAGGCAATCATACCCACTTTATTTTTCATCATGGACCGAATTCCACCACTTACTATCTTGTCATTAATTTTCAGGTTCCCTGAGGTTGATTTTGTACAACCAAAAATACACTGCATCAATTCACTGCACCCTGAGCCCTGCAGGCCAGTTAAACTTAAAACTTCTCCTTTATTTACCTTTATATTTACATCCTGAAATCCTTTACCAGAGAAATGCTCCAGTTCAAGAATAGGCTCATTCAGTTCACGACAAACGTAAATATCCCTATTGTCATAGCAATCTCCCACCATCATCCTAGTTACTTCTTCAGGAGTAACATCCGATATTTTACCAGTACCGACAAATGCTCCATTTCTCAAAACCGTATATTTATCAGCAATCTGAAATATTTCCGGCATTTTATGGGATATAAAAATAAAAGACTTACCCTGCTTTTTTAACGTTCTTATAATAGAAAAGAGATTTTCTATTTCCAGATTACCCAATGCAGTTGTAGGTTCATCAAGTATAAACAGTTTGGCATCTTTTCTTAATGCTTTTGCAATTTCCAACAACTGTTTGTTGGATGTATCAAGCTCACTTACCATAACTGTCGGGTCTATATCAACACCCATACCTCCAAAGAGTTTTTCTACTTCAGAAATCATTTTCTGCTTGTTCAATTGTCCAAATTTATTTGTAATTTCTTCACGGAGAAAAATATTTTCAAATACTCTAAGGTCATTGAACAAATTGAGTTCCTGATGCACAAAAGCGATACCTAGGTGAGGTGCTATTTTCGTATTAATTTTTTCAATTTTTTCATTATCGAGAATTATCGTACCCCGGTCCTTCTCATGAACTCCACCAAGTATGTTCATCAGGGTGGATTTGCCGGCGCCATTTTCTCCAAGTAAAGCATGGATTTCTCCCTTATCAACACGAAAGCTCACATCATCCAATACCTTTACATTAAAAAATGATTTATCTATGTTAATCATTTCTAGCAGCATGTCCTACTCCTCTTTTTCGTTTAGAATTTTAGACTGTTTTTTTAAAATGTAGTTTCAGGTAGCTGAGGCCATCTGAAACTACATTTTCCTTATTTAATAATAATTATTCTTTGTCAAAATAAAACGGTGTGTTTTTAATATGGTGAATCCGGATTCAAGTATTCAGCAGCATTAGTACTGTCAACCAGTTTGACTGGAATAACGATTTCTTTATCTACTGCTTCGCCATTAAGAACTTTCACTAATGTGTCAATGGCCTCCTGAACCATATAAGGTGGATAAGTCAATGAGAATAGATAGAACTGATCTTCATAAGTCTTATCATTCAGGATATTATACATTTCCTGGTTTCCAGCCGATGCGCCTATTACCTCTACTGCATCAATATTTTTCCCAAGATTTCCAGCATTAATTGCATTAAATATACCAATTGCTATTTCATCATCGTGAGTAAAGATAAATTTGTATTGGTCTAATTCAGCCTGTGTTTTTGATCCAACAAAGCCTTCAAACAGTGTCTTTGCATTATCACGGCTCCAGCCTGTAAAATCAGTTTTTGTGATAGCCGCTTCAATGTCAGCATCTGTCCATCCGCCAACTTCCTTAAGTCCTGCTCTAAATCCGTTTGAACGCATTTCTGGAACACTTGAGCTGTCTCCAGGCATTTCAAGGATTTTGTCAGTCTTTTGAAGGCCCTTATCCAAGAAAATTTTTGCTGTTTCATAACCAATGCCAAAGTTGTCACCCATTACATTTGCATCTGCGGTTACATCTTCAAGAATACGGTCGAACTGAACAAAAGGAACCTTTCCTTCCATTCCCTTAACAGCGTTTACTACACTATTGTCAAAGGGTAGAATCATAACGCCTTTAATATCGTCACGAGTCATAAGGTCTTCAATTTGCTGAATTTGATTTTGTGCTGTGTCGGAAGTATAAACAACTGCTTTTTGTCCTGCTGCTTTCAGTTCTTCAGCTTTTTGATTGGCATAATAAAGAACGCCAACTGGCCAACCGTGAGTTGCTCCAGGGATAAGAATTGATACCTCCCCTGTTGCTGCAGGTTCTTCTGCCGGTGCACTACCGCCGCAACCTACAGTGCCAACTAGTACCATTAGTAAAACTAATGTCATGCTGATAATTTTTTTCATGTTCCCTCCTAATTAATTTTGATAATTATATAATCTTTTGCCTCTTGCAAAAAAGAATACCAACTTAGAATAGAATTATGTTCTGTATCGTTTCAGGACTTTTAACTATTTGATATTTGTCCATTCAGAGTCATTTTTACCGCTGTTTATCACTGCATGTACAAATCGGACTCCATTTAAACCATCTGTTACTGAAGGAAAATCCAAATCTGCATCAACAAGTTTTTCGCCATTATTTTTTTTGATTAATGCACTGATATAACTCCTGTAGATATTTGCAAAAGCTACGAATAATCCTTCCGGATGTCCTGACGGCAGTCTGCTTTGTGTTGCTGCTCCATTCCCAAGATAGCCCTGTCCTCTGGATATGATTTGTGTCGGCTGGCCCTTTGGTGTAAATTTAACGTAATCAGGATAATGCTGTTCCCATTCAATAGCTCCCTTGTCTCCATATATCCTCACAGATAGCCCATTAAGTTTACCGGCAGTAATTTGGGAACACCAGTATGCACCATTTATATTGTTTTCATATTGTACCAGTATATTAGCATTCAATTCTAAAGGGTGACCAAATGTATTTATTGTAGCTGCTACTCTTTTAATTTCAAGGCCTGTCACATAGTGCACATAATTTTCAATATGAGTTCCTATATCTCCAACACAATTTGAAATTCCTGACAGTTTTGGATCTTTTCTCCACACAGACAAATCCTGTTTCCCTTTTGCCTCCATGCTCAACTCATCAAGCAACCAGTCTTGTAAATATTCTCCATTTACTGCAACTATATTGCCAATTTTCCCTTGCGCAATCATTTCCTTAATCACTTTTGACATGGTATATCCGGTATACGCATAGGTAATGCCAAACAACAATTTATTTTCTTTTGATAGTTTTACTAATTCCACCGCCTCTTCAATTGTAAAGCAAAGAGGTTTTTCGCAAACAACGTTGATTCCCTTTTCGAGAAATGCTTTCGCTATCTGATAATGGGTGGAATTTGGTGTGACAATAGATACAAAATTTATACCATCCTCACGTGCACTTTCCTTCTCTGCCATCTCATGATAGTCCGAATAAATTCTGTCACTTTCCAGAGAATAGGTTTCTCCCGTCTGGATATTCTTTTCAGAGTTCGAGCTAAAGCAGCCTGAAACAAGTTCTGCTCTTGGATCAAAACCAATCGCTTTTCTATGCACCTCCCCAATAAAAGCGTCTAAGTGCCCTCCAACCATGCCACATTTAATAGACTTACCCATTTTTCACCTCCTATTTATTTCCCATAGCTTCGTCAAATTTAACATTCGAGGATTGGAAATCGACCTTTCTTACAAAAGCACTGGCTTCTGTTGCACCAGCAACTCGTTCCATTCCACTGTCCTCCCATTCCACTGATAATGGTCCGGTATAATTCATATCATTCAACACCCTGATAATTTCTTCAAAGTTTACATGTCCATGTCCAAGTGATCTGAAGTTCCAGCCACGTTTAAGACTTCCAAAATCAATATGAGATCCTAATACACCTGATTTTCCGTCTAGCGTAACGGCCACGTCCTTCATATGTACATGATATACTCTGTCTCTGAAATCACTTAAAAAAGTATGAGGTGAAATTCCCTGCCAAAATAAGTGGCTAGGGTCAAAATTCAGTCCGAAAACTTCATTATCCTTAAACTTTTCAAGTAACTTTTCTGTTGTGTAATAATCGAAAGCAATTTCACCTGGGTGCACCTCAAGGGCAAATTTTATACCATTTTCTTTAAATACATCTAAAATTGGTGTCCATTGTCTCACTATCTCATTATAGCCTTCTTCCACCATTTCCTCTGTTGTCTGTGGGAAAGAATATAAATATTTCCAGATTGGAGAGCCAACAAATCCAGTAACAACGCCAACATCCATTTTTCTTGCAACTACAGCTACCTTTTTCATCTGTTCGATTGCCCATGCTTTAATTTCTTCAGGTTGTCCTGCGTATTTTGCAGGAGCAAATCCATCTAATCTTGGATCCGGGCTATCCCCGACGCACTGACCTATAATGTGAGCACCAATTGCCTTACAAGTCAGATCATTCTTCTTCAAGGTTTCTAAAATCCATTCCACATATTGATCATCCGAATATGCCTTGTCTATATCGAGATGATTTCCCCAGGCAGCAATTTCTAATCCGTCATAACCCATTTTTTTTGCAAGAATACACATTTCCTGAAACTCAATATCTGCCCACTGCCCTGTAAATAATGTTACCAATCTGCCCATTTTCTTCTCCTTTTCATCTTTAAAATTTTATTGACTTTAATAGTTCACGTGCACACACACTCCAAAAAATTTTTCACGTTCTGTTTTAATTTCGTTTATTTTACAGATAAATTATATTTTAGTTTGATCTCTATTTCTGTATTAATCACATCATTCAGCGGTTTCCTATTTGCTATCAAATAATCAAACAACAGCTTAACACTTCCAAATCCCTGTCTGAATGGCTGTTGACAGATCGTTGCATCTATTACACCTTTTTTAATATTATCTGCAACCACGGCAGTCAAATCGCAGGTTATTATATGAAGGTCATTCTGTTTTTTTAATTCATGAACAGCTTTCATTCCTCCTTTTACACCTCCTGTAGTGAAGTACAGAGCATTTGCCTCCGGATTTGCCTCAAGGAATTTTTTAACTACTTGATATGACATTTCTTCACTGTCGTTATTCAAAACTTCACCAACAATTGAGATCCCTTTAAATTCTTCAGAAATTACCTGATAAAATCCTTGTGCTCTTTGCCTGTGTCCAAGCACAAATGGAGAACCAATAATAACACCCACTTTAGCATTGCCACCTGTAAACAGACCCAGGATGCCCCCTGCCGTACGTCCACTTTGAACATAATCACAACCTATATACGCAAGCCTGTCAACTTT
>JAENWH010000551.1 GCA_016650135.1 Peptostreptococcaceae bacterium | reverse complement strand
ATTGCATATCCTTTGAAATTGAGAGGATGGAGCAGTTTTGACATAGAAGAAAGAATTAATCAGCTAACGATAGAATTAGGATTAGAAAAATTAAGGAAAAGAAAAGCCTGGAGATTGTCAGGAGGAGAAATTCAAAAGGTTGCCCTTGCCAGAGCCTTGTCCTTCAGGCCGGGTTTACTGCTTCTCGATGAACCAACTGCAAATATTGATCCCGCGACAACAGCAGAAATAGAACGAATGCTGGCTAAGATTAATAAAGAAGAAGGCACCAGTATTATCATTGTTACGCATAATTTGCCTCAGGCGAAGAGGGTGTGTAATAAACTGATTTTCTTGAATAAAGGGAAATTGATTGAAGAAGGAAATTGCAGGGAAATATTGAAAAATCCTGTCAACGGTTTAACCCGCCGATTTATTGAGGGAGAGCTATTGGTATGAAAAAGAAATGGAGACAAGGATGAATCTTCTTAAAGTGGATACACTGGATCAGGTCAAGCAAAAACTGGATCAATATTTCAAAAACATGGACCGAATGGAGGAAGAAATCCCTTTGTTTGAAGCACTTGGCCGATATTTGGCTGAGGATATATGCTCGGAGACAGATATTCCTGAGTTCACAAGGTCAGTCGTTGACGGGTATGCAGTGGCGGCCAAGGATACTTTTGGGGTTTCGGATACTACCCCTGTTTTTCTGGAACTGATTGGTGAAGTGAAAATGGGCAAGGCTCCTGAACAAAAGATTTCAAGTGGGAAAGCGGTATATGTGCCTACAGGAGGGATGCTTCCACAAGGCGCTGATGCAATGGTACTGATTGAATATGTGGAAAAACTGGATGAGAAGAATATTGCCGTTTACAAAGCTTCGTCACCCAATGCCGGGTTGATGAATAAGGGGGATGACTTTAAGGCCGGCCAGCTTATATATAAAAAAGGACATAGAATTACGACGAAGGATATTGGAATGCTGGCAGCTATGGGGGAAGCTTTTATCAATGTGTTTGTTAAACCCTCGGTTGCCATTATCTCGACGGGGGATGAAGTCATCAGTATTATGGAAGACCCAGGACCTGGACAGGTTCGTGATGTGAACTCATATGCCTTGGCAGCCCTTGTAAATAATATGGGAGCGAAGGTTGGAATGGTCGCATTAATAAAGGATTCGGAAGAGAAATTAAAGCAGGCTGTTTCAGAGGCATTAAATAGAAATAATATCGTGCTGCTTTCAGGAGGCAGTTCAGCCGGAGAGAAAGACTTTACAGCTAAGGTCATTGAGGGATTGGGCAAACCAGGAGTAATCACTCATGGAATTGCAATGAAACCAGGTAAACCGACAGTAGTTGGTGTGATAAAAAATGAAAACTGCTGCTGCCATGACAGAGCAAATTTAGTTGTTGGTCTTCCAGGACACCCTATGGCAGCCATCATATCCTATAAGGCAGTAGTAGAACCATTTATAAAAAAATATTTTTTCGCTAACGAAGATGAAAATCAGACAATCAGTGCCAGAATAACCGACAATATTCATGGTGGTGAAGGAAGAGAAACTTT
>JAENWH010000514.1 GCA_016650135.1 Peptostreptococcaceae bacterium | reverse complement strand
CAATCGCGGTTGCATAGAGACTGTATGTTCTGCAAAGTTTTTCGAAAATCAGGGACTTGCTGCAAAAGAAGTAATTGATAAAGCAAAGGCTGGAGATCAACAATCTCTTGAAATTTTTAATGAATATCTGGGATATTTAAGCGATGCCATTGTTTCAGTTTCAATGCTACTTGATCCTGAAGTGATTGCGTTGGGCGGTGGGATCAGTCAGGCCGGTGACTTTCTCTTTGACCCTATCAGGAAACTGGTACAGAAGAAATCCTTCTTTAACTTCCCTCATAAAATAGTTCCAACTGAACTTGGAAATAAGGCGGGGTTTATTGGAGCGGCGATATTAGGGAATGAAAAAATAATTAGAAGAAGCATAATGGAGGAAATGAAATGCAAATAATTGTTGCGGGCTGTGGTAAAGTTGGATCCCAATTTGCGAAAATGATGTCAGAAGAAGGGCATGATATTGTGGTAGTTGACAGTAATATCGACAATTTTAAGATGCTTGGACCAAACTTCAAAGGACTTACTGTTTTAGGTGTACCGATTGATGAGGATGTATTAAAAGAGGCTGGAATTGAAAGCGCAGAAGGGCTGGCAGCTGTTACTCCAGACGATAATATCAATATGATGGCTTGTCAGGTTGCAAAAGAGGTTTTTAATGTGTCCAGAATTTTTTGCCGGATTCAAGACCCTGTTAGGGAACAGGTTTTTTATCAATTTGGTGTTCATACCATTTGTCCAACAGATATGGCAGTACAGGAATTTCGGGCATTGATGCTTGGCGAGACAAGTTCCACCTCCTGCTTTATAAACAACACGGGCATTGATTTCGATTATTCAAGAGTAAAAGAAGAAGACGTGGGCAAATATGTCAGCGACCTGAAGGTGGCGAAAAACACCATAATCCTTGGACTTCTAAAAGAAGGACAACTTCAGTTTAACAATCCCAAATTAAAAATCGGGTTTGATGATGAAATAGTAACCATTAAAAAATTATAAAGGGGAGAGCGATGAATATAACAATTATTGGTGGAGGTAAAGTCGGATATTATCTTGCAAAAACTCTGTTGTCCTATCACCATAAAGTGAAAGTAATTGAATTAAAAAAACCGATTTGCGAGAAGATTGCAAATGAACTAAATATCCCCGTATATAATGGAGATGCAACAAAAATTGACATATTAAAGGAAGCAGGGGCATCAAACACAGATGTTTTCATTGCTGTAACTGGCTTAGATGAAGAGAATTTGATAGCTTGTGAGCTGGCAAAAAACAATCTGAATGTACAAAAAACCATAGCAAGGGTCAATAACCCTAAAAACACAAAAGTTTTTCATACTTTAGGCGTTGACTTTGCGGTGAGCAGTACAACATTAATTGCAAATCTGATAGAAGAAGAGGTGGATTATTCCGGGATGAAAACGCTGACTAATATAAAGAATAATAAAATAATTGTCAGTGAAATAGAAATTAAAAAAACTTCCCCGGTTTTCAATAAGAAAGTAAAAGACATTAAAATTCCAAAGGATTGCCTTCTTGTTTCAGTCATTAAACAGGAAGAGGTTCTTCGCCCAGGCGCAAACCTTGTTTTGCTGGAGGGAGATTCGGTGATTGTTGTATCGGATTTTGAAGATAAAAAGCTCCTTAGGGACATGTTTGTGGGAGCATCAGATTAATCAACCAACCATTATTTTGCCTTCTGGATAAACAGAATTTGTTG
>JAENWH010000300.1 GCA_016650135.1 Peptostreptococcaceae bacterium | reverse complement strand
ACAGTATCAATGATTATATTTTTTATCTAAAATCGTTACAAGATTTACTCACTAATTTACTTTTGTTAGAGCTTCTCTGCCCTCTAATACTTCAATAATATTTTTAGCGGCTAAAATACCCATCTGGTCTCTAGTTTCTTCCTCAGCAGTTCCTATATGTGGAGACAAAACTACATTGTCAAGTTTAAAAAATTCCAATTTTATATGTGTTTCATTTTTAAATACATCCAACCCTGCGCCCCATATATCCCTGTTTTTTAATGCTTCTATTAAATCATCTTCATTAACAATGCCACCTCTGGCAGCATTAATAAAAATGGCAGATTTCTTCATAAGCGCAAGCTCTCTTTTTGATATTAGGTCTTCCGTTTGCTTCGTAAACGGTGCATGTATTGTTACTATATCTGCCTCTCTTAAGAGTTCATCTAGTTCTACAAACTTAGCTCCTGTTTCTTTCTCAAAATCAATTTTTCTTGTATTTGCACTGTAAATAACTTTCATATTAAAGCATTTCGCCTTTTTGCCTACTCCCTGACCTATTCGACCTGCTCCGATTATTCCAAGGGTTTTTCCATCTATGCTCTTGCCTAATAGTAAATTGGGGCTAAAGCCCTCCCAGGTTTTACTCCTAACTAATGCATCTGCTTCAATGATTCTCCTTGATGTAGCAAATATTAGTGCCCAAGTCATTTCTACAGTAGCATTTGTAACTACATCCGGTGTATTTGTTATAATTAAATTTCTGCTATTCGCATATTCAATATCCACATTATCCACGCCAACTGCAAAATTAGCTGAAATTTTTAGTTTAAGTGCATCTTTAAGCAAATCCTTATCTATTCTTGTTGTAGGCATAAATAACGCTGCATCAGCATCCTTGATTAACTCTTTTATTTCTTCTCTAGTCATTTGCTTATCATCGTCCCGCATGATTAATTCAAATCTTTCCTCGAGCAATGATATTCCTTCTCCAAAAAATCTTTGGCCAATTAAAACTTTCATTTTCATCTTACCCTCCAATCTATTACACTATTTTAATCCATAAACTGATAAATACGTTGAACCAATTCATCTTTTGTGTCCACTTGAATATCTTACCATGTAAGTCACCCCCTTTTCAAGTATTTTGGAGTGAACCCCAAAAAGAGGACAGTCTAATTTTTGCGGATTTCGTGGATAATAAAGGCTTAAAATTATGAGATGCGAAAAAATGAAAATTTAAGATAGAGTGTAAAATAGAGTGTAAAAATAAAGAAAAAGACTTCCAGAATTTCTGGAAGCCTTTAATTTCAATGGTACTCCGTGGCGGGTTCGAACCGCCGACACCCTGATTAAGAGTCAGGTGCTCTACCAACTGAGCTAACGAAGCGCGTCTGTAACTTGGGCACATAAACGATAATAGCACATGAGGATAAATTTGTCAATAACAAGTAAAGGGGAAAAAACCCAAAAAAACCAATGTCTACTGCTGATGTTACTAGTGTTTGAAGATAGGGGTTGATATTATATTTAACGGAAAGCAAGGGCAAAATCCAGATTAAAAATTAAAGAAATGTTGATTTTTAAATGCGCTTTTGTTTGATATTCAACTTTTCATGTAGTATAATATATTAATCTATATTGATGGAACCAAAGTAAAATAAAGTTCTAAGAAGGAGAAAAAGCATGTTTTGTAAAAAATGCGGTAAAAAATTAGATTTACATGATAAGTTTTGCAATAATTGCGGTGAACCTGTTAGCTTAGAGGTAGTTGGAGAAGCGATGATTATTCCTGAACCACCTAAAGATTTAGTTTGGAATGTTGAAGGGTTTCCAAAGGATAAAAAAGTAGAAGATGTTATTTTTGACTGGAAGACAGACAGTCAAGGTAAAGATTTTGTTGTTGATGATTTTTATCTCAATGAAAACAAAAATGTGTCAGCTCAAAAATTACTTGATCAGGAATTAGAAAAAATAAATAGAAATAATATAGCCAGGGAAGAAGCAATTCTTGCAGCACAGGCAATTACCGCAGCACAGACAATTAGTGCAACACAAACAGTTTCAACCGCTCGCAGGATTTTTTCCGAAGAAATAAAAAGTGATTTAGAAGGAATTGTTAAAATAAGAGAAAAATATCGAACAACTAAAAATTTAGATGCTCAATCAGAAGTTGATGCAGAATCAAACACAGAAGAATTGTCAAAGGTAGAATCAAAAGTTGTATCTGATTTGAATATAAAACCAGAAGCTGAAACTAAATCCGAAATGGAAACAGAACCAGCAGAGTCTGAAATTGAACCGAACTTAGAACCTGATCCAGAGCCCAACCCAGAAACACAAACAGACACTAATACTGACGAAATAGCCCCAATCATCGCCGCTGCCGCAGCAACAGAAAACGAAACTGCCCCAACCATCGAAGCAGATGCGAATGATGTAGAAACTCTAAATATTGCAAATAAAACTGAATTAAAGTATGATGATATATTCGTTGAAGAGGAAGAGGAACCGAAACACAAAGGCTTCTCCTTTGGCAGATTTTTATTGGTATTGCTGATACTTTTAATCATTCTGGAAGGTGCATTTCTGGGATTTAAATATTATATGCCAGACAATCCATATTTCAAGATTGTGGATAACAAAGTGATGCAGGCAGTTTTAACTGTTGAAAGCTGGTTTCAGGTTAAAGAGCCTGTAGTAGAGGCTCCAAAGTCTGAAGAGTCAGTTGTTGAGGAACCTGTGGCAAAGGAGCCGGTTGTGGAAGTGCCAGTCAACCCATTCCCGGGAAATAAAAACATTAAGGAAATATCAATGAACCCGAACCTTGTTTATACTTCTGGAAAAGATTACGGTAATGCGGATATTAATAAATCCCTTCCTGTCATCGAAAGCACAGACCAGGTTATAGAAACTATTGTTGAATATGATTCTAAATGGATTGATTATGTGAATAGTGGGGACAAAGGTGTTTTAGCTTTGACCGCACCAAGGAGCCAGGCGGAGAAAAATGCGCTGAGTTTTACAAAAGCAGGTAAAATAAAAGAAACTTTTAATTCCCTTGAAATTGGGGAAGTCAGGAAAGGCACAAAAGGATATTATATTTGGGTTCGGGAAGAAATAGATATACTTGAAAATAATTTAAGCACAACAAAAGTCTATAACTGGATTTATCAGCTTACGCCAGTTGAAAATCAGATGAAAATAGTAAACTATTTCTCATATAAGTAAGATACAAATAGGAAGTAAGATACAACAAGGGTAGCAGCAAGGCACTGCAAAGAATAGAAAGAGAGCGTGATATCGTGTCAACCAGGGCTTATTTTAAGAGGGAAGAAATTACCTCAGGCAACATTGCCTTTTCTCGTTCAAGAACCACAATAGAAACGGCTTTT
>JAENWH010000262.1 GCA_016650135.1 Peptostreptococcaceae bacterium | reverse complement strand
CTCTTCAATAAGATCATTACCATCAATAGCAAGGTCTTCAATGAAAATCGGTTCTTTAAACTTCCTGATGTCTTCAAGAATATGAGCCCTTGCCATTATTTTCACCTCATCATGGTCATAGACAATTCTTTGTGCTTTTGCTAAACCATTCAAATAATCGTATCGATCCATACCATATTTGATCAGAAATCTTTTAAAATCATATTTGTTTGACAAAAAGTAGAGTTGAGAAAGCAGCAAGATTGCATCCGTTAATTTTTGTTCCAGCGCTCCGCCATATTCTAAAACTTTTAAGGCTTTTAGACCTCTCGCCTCGTCAAATACAGTATAAAAAAGTCCCAGTCTTCTGTCAGAAACTTGCATTGTTTTATCAATATTGTCTGCAACCAAATTGAAATTTTCTATTTCCCGTTTGCTCATCTTTTCGCTGTGTTCTGCGCCAACAATATATTGCATGATTCCCATACCGGCCAGCATTCTTAATCCTTTACCAGTATTTTTTGATATCATGATTTTTTCAAATTCATTTCGGATTCTTTCCTTGCTCAAACCCTCAATAAGGTGTTTTTTTTCTAAAATCCCGTCGCAGACTGATTTATGAAGGTCAAAGCCGAGTTCAGCTGCAAGTCTGATTGCCCTTAGCATTCTAAGAGGATCCTCTTCAAATTTTTCAGCAGGATTGCCAACAGTTTTAATCAGTCTTGCTTTTAGGTCTTCACGTCCACCAAAAGGATCAACCATTGCCCTATCAGGATTATCTGCTATAGCATTGACCGTAAAGTCTCTTCTCTTTAAATCTTCTTCAATAGAGGTTACAAACTCCACTTCATCCGGCCTTCTATGGTCGCTGTATGCGCCTTCAATTCTAAATGTTGCAATATCAATGTTGCCGTCATCAAATTTTACCTGAGCCACACCGAATTTTTCGCTCAGCACTTTAGCTTCAGGGAATACATTTGTTATTTGATTTACTTTTGCTGCAGTTGCTATATCCCAGTCACTTGGAGACAGTCCAAGAAGCGAGTCCCTTACGCATCCACCAACCGCGTACGTTTCAAAGCCCGCGGCCTCTAAAGCTTTTATAACCTTATTAACATCCTTTGGTAACTTTATCATATGTTCTACTCCTGGTTACTGCTTTTATAAAGTTTTCTATTATCTAAAGTCCATACCCTGTCGCTGAATTCCCCTGGCTCGGTCACATCAAGTGCCGCCTGCATATCGAACATCCTCGCATCAATCATGTCTAAATAATGTAAAATTTCCGCTTCTGGAAATAGAGGTTTTTTTGGGCTTCCATATTCAGGTTCATAATGATGCGTTAATATCATATGTTCAAGCATAATCGCCTTTTCTCTTGGCATATCTATCTCTGCGGCAACTCTATCAATGAGTTTAACTCCCTGAATAAGGTGTCCCAGCATTTGACCTTCGAATGAGTATCCGGAAGAAATGCCCAACTCATCAGAATCTATTTCATTTAATTTTTCTATATCGTGAATAATTACCCCTGTTATTACTAGCTCTACATTTAAATTTGTATAGACCTGGCAAAGGGATTCTCCGGACATCAGCATCCTTTTTATATGATATAGAAGTCCCGATTTCTGCGCGTGATGGTTTTTCTGAGCCGCAGGATAATACATTAGTTTTTCCTTATTATCTTGAAGAAGCTTTATGCATAGAGTATTTAAATCTTTGTCCTTTAATCCGGATGCTTTATTATATATATAATCATACATTTCATTTGGATCTTCCGGTGCCGCCTTAATGAAATCGATATAATTTATTTCATCCTGCTCATTTATTACTCTGATTCTGCCAACCTTCATCTGCTTTTGTCCATTCCATGAGGTTACAATTGCCTTGACTTTTACAATGTCTCCATCCTTAATCTCCTTTATTGCTGACAATTCTCCATCTGATATGTCCCATTTTTTTGAAGGTACTTCCCCTGAAGAGTCTCCAAGCAGTAAATCAAGATACTGTTTATTGTTAGCACCAACTTTTATAGCAACAGACTTCACAATAAAATATTCCTGTATCTCATCATCTGTTTTTAGCATTGAAATAAATAATTCCTTCATATTTTCTCCTATTTCCAAACATTCATAAAATAATTTAAATAGCTTAAATCAAAAGTTAAGTGCTTTTAATTCTTCCTATTATTATAAACTATTATGGAGACTTTACAACCTTGAATATATTGTTGTTCACTATAACTATTACCATATTTTACCTTTTTTGTCAATCAATATGTTTTAGTAATATACTCAAAAAGACCTCCTTTACAATTCCTTTCAAAAATTCCGCATTGGAGGGTTTTCATTTAATTTTATAGGTTAGAGTAATTCGCTTAAATTTCCGTTTTCAGGGCTGAATTATTTTCAGTTTTAGTTTCCACTTCTAGTTCAGGAACTGATTCTAGTTCAGGAACTAATTCTGTTTCAACAATTTTTTCAATCCCTGGTTTGAATTCGATGTCATTCTTTGGAATGTTCTCAGCCTCGGTGGGGTACTCATTTTCAATCTCCTGGCCATCATAAACCTGAGCCATTAAAACTGTTTTAAACAAATCCCCATCTATTTTTATTTCAAACCATCCACCCTGCAGTTTCATCAGATCCTTTGTTATTGCCAGACCAAGTCCGCTTCCTTCTGTATTTCTGGCTTCGTTACCCCTTGCAAATCGTTCCATTAATTCCTCGGGTGATATATTTAAAGGCTCCTTGGAAATGTTTTTCATTTCCATAATCACCATTGGGTTTTCCCTTTTTTTGTTCATCTTCTGCTTCAGATCAATGTATACTCTTGATCCCTCCAAAGCATACTTGGCTGCATTATTGATGATATTTTCCAATGCTCTCCAAAGGAGCTGCCCGTCCGCTTTTACAAAATACTTTTCTGATTCATAGTTGATGATAAATTCCAGTTTTGCACTATCGATTGTATTTGACAGTTCTCCCAAAGCCTGGTTTATAATGGAAAGCATTTCCACCTTCTCAAATCTTACAGGAATTGCTCCGCTGGAAGCTTTTGCCGCCTCGAACAAATCCTCCGTCAACTGTCGCAATCTTGAAGTCTTGCGATCGATGACATCCAGATACTGAGGTGCGTTCGGGCTGTCAAGCCCTTCTGTTTTCAGTAGATCTATGTAGGTAACCATCGAAGTCAACGGTGTTTTCAAGTCATGAGAAACATTTGATATGAGTTCAGTTTTTAACCGTTGATTTTTCAGTTCATTCTTAACGGCTAAAAATGATGCTTCTGAGATGCGGTTAATACCCCTGGCTAAATTTGCAAGTTCTCCTTGGTCTTTTGATTCCACCGGGATTTTATAGGTCAAGTTCCCGCTTTTAGCTTCATCAACCCCTTTTTTTACTGCTTCATACTTTTTGATCCACCTAGGTGCTATGATCAGTATCAGTATAAATACAACTGGTGCAAGAGGTGTCACTGTCGAAGCCAGACAAATGCCAAGGGTTATCAGAACAACCTTTTGCATAGTGCTTCCACTGTTATAAATATATTTAATCTTCTCATAAAAGATTAATGCAACTCTTCCAATTAAGGATGTTTTTATTAAAATTCCCGCTTTTATTTTCCTGACATCAGACATTATCAGCAGCAACCCTATTGCTGCGGAGGCCAAACCTACAACAGCTGCAAGTCCTGTGATCAGTTGAGTAGGCAGAATTTCCGTATTAAACATATAAAACTGATGTAAATAATTTCTATATGCAAAGGAATAATTGCCACCAATAGTTTGTAATACCCCTGCAT